>PWGL01000132.1 GCA_003554465.1 Candidatus Pacearchaeota archaeon | reverse complement strand
TCTTCCGGAATGCCACCGTACGCCCTTGGAAACTGTGTCAGATCGTATGTCAGTACGAAAGACGGCTGCCTGTCTGACTATATGTCAACCGCTTTTTTATATCAACTTAACATGTAAGTTCTTTCAGCTGGAAGGGGAAAACACCTATGCCCGACGACAGATCAAAATGCCGTCTGTCACAGGCGCGGACAGAAGCGTTTGTGTGTTTCGATCGATTCTTCAGGGGGCGGGTACGGTCCGGGGCGTATATGCCTGTCTTGCGCCTCCGTGCTGACGTCTCGTTTCGCCCTTCCGGAAGAGGAATAGTACGGGAACAACGCTCGGTAATAACAGTTACTAATACTATATACAAATATTAGTTCAATATCTGGAATGAGGGACTGTAAGCTCCTCACCAGTCAGTTCAAAGAATCCTGCAGACTTCCAGTAGAAGCCTTTACGGTTCTTTTCTAACTTTCGTAATTCATACGGAATATCAGGAAGCTCTATAACATGATTTCTGGAAGCATTGAGATCAGAATCAATCTCATTACCACAGGAACATTTATAAACCTTCCCTTTTCTGTTTGCCTTACGAACCAGCCCACATTCACAACACCTCTGTGAACGATAAGTACTGGACTGCTGCTTAATAAGGACCCCTTGTTCTTCAGCAGTCTTTAATATCTTATCTCTAATTAAGGTGTTACACCAGTGGGATAGATAACGATTTGTTCTTCTCTTATATCTGATATTCCATATTTTCTCTAAGTTAATTTGTTTAACATGAGAGAAGTCTGTATGATTTATCTGATAATTAATAAGGTTCTTACGGTGGGACTGTGTCTGTTTAAAGGCCTTAGACCCTTTCTTCTTTCTAGAGAGTTTCTTAGTAACATTCTCTAAATTATATCCATGTGGATCAGTGTCAGGGACGGTAGTCCCATCTGAAAGAGTGACAGTAGTCTTAAGGCCTTGATCACATCCTAACGTTTTTCCCTCCTTCCTCTTATCCGGGGTGGGTTTGTCATATCGAATATGAATCTCCCTGTCGGATATCAGGAAACTGTTTTTTCTATTCCAGTCTGTATACTTATTGCAGGCTCTATGATTATTGACTGGGATACGAAGCTTAGGAAAACCTTTACCAAGACTCTTGAGCTGTAAGAAACCTAGAAATTCCCCATCTTGAGTTTCCTCGAAATCAGCACATATACTGTTTAATTCAACTCTGTAATTATCCAATCTGGGTTTTCTAGATTTATTTCTGTCGATTGCTTTATGCAGTTGACGGTTATATCTCCCTTCCTTTCTGTCCTTCTCCACCTGATAGAGCCTCTTACGCTGTTTTTCAACAGCTGCCCCTATCATGCCCAGGACCTGCGTTAAAATGCATTTACGCAGACGGGCAGACAGATTAGTACTAAAGGAAGATAACCTACTCTCCAGTCCAACATTGGAAAGCATTCTGGGATGATCCAGTAGATCGCGGGAAACATCAAAGGCCTTACATACAGTTTTCCCCGTCTTTCTGTCTTTTATTTCCCAGGAATACCCATAGTCCCACAGGTAATCCAGGTAAATAGAGGCTACTCTCTTACTTTCCCGCAGGAGCTCCTCAAGTTTATCCCTTTTACCTGTGTTGGCATAGGATATTTTATGTTTAACTGATCTTATCATCCAGTACTTTCTTTATCTCTTTAGATTTATTCTGTCCTCTACGCAACCCATACAACCTGTTATAACACAGGGGCGTCCCGCGGGGGACGCCCCTGTGTTATTTTTTTAGCCTATCCGTCACCCCGCCCCGGTTTCTTACGCCCCCCGCGTACCCTGCCGGTCATAATAAGGAATAGCTCCCGGCCCTTCCCCCGGCGGTGAACAGCCTTTATCATATCTTCATGCTCCTGGAAGTTCCCGTCCAGACCGGTCAGTGCCGCGATATCAGGCCGCAGCCGTTCCGTCAAGTACGGCATGCAGCACTCGTGCCGCAACGGAATCAGAAGCACTGTATAATGCCAGCGGCTCCAGGGCAGTATCTTTTCATTCAGGCGCTCGCCGTCGATCAGCACAGTTCTGCGGGGCGGCAGTGTTTTTTCTTCAATCTGTATTTCAGCTATCATTGTTATCCAGTTTTCTCCTTTTCTTCCGTATCCGTTTCCTCATCGCCGGCGATACTTCGTCAGCCGGGAGATGGAACTTGAAGTTCGTGGGTTCATGGGTGATCCCCATAATCCCGCTGTCGTCCGGATCCCGGTCCATTACGAACTCGTCTGGACGCTGGACCATCAGCCGGCGGAATATAGCCGCTTTACCCTTGTAGTTCCGCCGGTCCGATTCGGTCTTAAGTCTCCGGAGGCGTTCCAGGACGTCCGCCCGGCTCTCCTCCTGATATCCGGCGTACTTGTCGATATCTATCAGCTCCTCCGGCCTCCGGACCGTATCCGGTCCTTCACTGGACAGCCAGTTCTTGACGGTCTGTCTGGTTCGTTCAGTCATTATCATCATCTCCTTGTTGTGACTGCCGCTCTATCAGGCGCCCCACAGTCCGTATATCCTCGCGCACCATGTCCTTGAACCGGCGCGGGGATAAATTCATAAACTGCCTTCCGGTTAGAAAGCGCAGGGGGGCACTGCATATATACCCGGGACTTGATACTCGCACTGTATAAGTCAACGAAACATCTTTATCCGTCTCCCGTTCGTATATACGTTTCCTGCGATTGAATATATCAGTCTCCTCTTTATTCAGTCCCCGCCAGAATCCGGGGAGCTTCAGGTACTGCTGGACCTTTCCGCACTTCCCGCACCGGCGGTACTCCCTTACCTTGAAGGGCACCCGCTCCCGCATAAAGAAATATCCGTCAGTAGTATCAAAATACTCCCATTTATGTATCAGGTGCATCAATAGTTCTCCTTGATTATTAATTACGCTTCAGCTCGTCCCCCCGGCCGTCCCGCCGGGGTATCAGGACCGCGGATATCCGCGGTCTATATTATTCCAGGGCGCACCCCGGTCCGGCGCACTCTATCATATTTTCGGTATAGTCCGAGTGCTCGTACTCGCTCAGTTTATTCCAGTCCACCTCCCCGGGGAACCGGCGGAACGCCTCGTCCCATTCTTCATCACTTACTTTCTGGTAGGGAAGCTGCGTTCCCCCGTAATATTCAGGAAAGAAAGTTATACCGCCCACAGTGTCCCAGTTACGGTACATCCACGAGGCCGCGTCGAACCATTCAGCCCCGTCCAGCACCACCGTGCAGCTGACGTTATGCCCGTCGCACCAGTGGTCCCGGTAGATCTTTATCATATCCAGCATCTCCGCCGGGTCCATATTCTCCTCGGTACGCACCGTGTCCGGGGCGGTCACCGGAAACTTGAACACTACTTCGTTCCGGGGGTTGTACGCGCTCTTCTCCCACGGCACTCCCTGGTCCCGCAGGAACTGAGTGAAAGGTTCGTTGAGCGTGCCTATTACGTGTCCGACGTACTTCCGGTACTTCCGGCAGTGGATGCCCGGGGACACCCCGAACTCCTTGGAGACCGTCCCGCTGGGCTTTATCAGGCACGTCGCGGCGGCCGGATTTATCCCCAGCTTGCCCGCTGTCTCCCGATTGACCGCCTTGACATACTCCCGCATCTCCTCCAGGGTCTTCTTAAGCTCCTCCCGGTCCCCGGCGCCGTTGAAGAACGTATTGTCCATAATACCGGTCAGGGAGACCCCCAGGAGGGCGTCCTCCTCCATGATGGTCTTCCAGCCTTTCCGCAGATACCGGAAGTCCGTGAAGGACGCCTGGATCGTTCCCAGGACCGCGGCGGCCCATATCCGTTCCTTGACCTGTTCCGGCGTCGCGTCCTCCCCGATCACAGCTTCCGACAGGTTGCACCCCGATCCGCCGCGGACCCCCCGGGACGATACGGTCCGCAGGACCGCTTCGCCGCAGGGATTGGTTATCCAGTCGTACGTTCCCCGGCGCTCCCCGGCCGCGTCAGCATAGCTCTGCACGCCCTGCCGGTTGAAAAAGCCCCTCTCCCCGCTGCCGGACTTCATAAGCGAGAACCATTCCTCCATGAACTGCTCCAGGGACGGCTTTTCCGTATAGGCCGAAGAGATATTGGCCATTCGCCTCTGCGGGTGCAGATTCATCCAGTTGCCGGTCTTGGCGTTCCGCATCCGGTCGTCGGACGGGTTGCACAGGATGAGTACAGCGCTGCGCCTTGAGCCTCCGGCTACAATACTTTCCGCTATCTTGCATATTATGTCCGTGCATTCCAGACTGTTCAGTTTAGTGCTCCCGGCCCCGACGGCTCCTTTGAAAACGTCCACGATGAACCTGAGGGCCTCGTCGAGCGGTTCCGGACCGCTGGCCCTTCCCCCGCTGGTCTTCAGGACCGACCCGGCCGGACGGACCCGGGACAGATCCCAGGACGGGATACTGCCCGAATACAGAAGAGCTATCAGTTCTTTAACAGCCGCGGCCCATCCTATCTTGCTGTCACTGACGGGGATGACCGCCGGGGACGGATACAGTTCCTCGGGCAGGTCCGGCAGTTTATTTATCAGCTGTCTTTCCACCGAGACCCCCACGCCGCACCCGAGCATTAAAAGATAGCATATCTCATCGAAGACCCGGGGATGGTCCGCCGCGGTCCCCATACAGTTGAAGCAGGCCGCCTGGTCCTTCTCCAGGTGCTTCCCGGCCGCTTTAAAGGCCCGCATGGAGCCTACCGCTTTCCGGTCCAGCATCAATTTACGGATATTGTCCCGCCAGGTCCGCGGGACTTTCCAGCCCTTCTTTTCGGCCTGGAGCCACATATGGTTCAGATAGTCATCCACTCCTTCCGGCCAGGTTTTCCTCCGGTTCTTCTCAGGGTCCCACCGGGAATGGCGGGAGCGATATATGAATTCTTTATAAATCTCTTCGGGCATATGGATATCAGGAACTGCTGACGTCATAATCACGGTCCTCATCATTATTATCGTTATCGTTATCGTTCTTGTTCTTCTTCCGCTTACGGTCCCCGGCGGTCTTCTCCATTTTACCGGCCTGCTCCTTGACAGTCTCCATCAGTTCGGGCGTCTTCTCCCCCGGGGCCATCGCGCCGTCCTTGCGCCGGACGGTTTTGTTCTTATCCCGCCCCCGGTCCCGGACGGTCCGTTCTTCTCCGTCCCGGGAGGTCCTGTCGTTATTCATGTTATGTACTCCGTTCATTATGTTCCCCTCGCCTGGATATATGATACAGAAATTACGTTTTCGTTATTCTCGAACAGCGAATAGAGGTGCTCGTCTTACCTTGTTTCCGCCTCACCGGAATCATCTTTCATCTTCCTGAGCCGTCTCCGCGCCTCGGCGGGAATTCCCAGTTCCTCCAGATTGAGTTCCGTGCGCCGGTACGGAAAGGACGGATTGCCGAAATTAGCCTCCCGGCCCGTCGAGATCCTGTTGCGTCCGCAGGTGTCGATAAAGGGCTTCAGTTCCGGATCGGACCTTTTGACCAGCTTCCGGGACTTTTCAACGGTATCCTTCACGACCTGATAAAGGTACGTGTTAAGGAGCCGGGTCCGGTCGTTATACGGTATATTACGGACCAGATCCGTCCGGACAGCGATCATCAGGTTAGTCTTCTCCGGCTTTCTGTCGTTCATGTACTCCATGACACGTCCGGTCGGGATGTCGTAGAACAGTCCCCGGGACAGGTCGTACCAGTCCGCTCCGCCGCGTACAGCCTCCAGGGACTCGACGATCCTCTCCGGCCAGCTGTACCAGTCCGCGTCGTGGATGATGAACACTTCACTCTCCATTAACGCCTCAAGGCCCATATAATGCCATTTAAGGCCCGGCGGGGTCCATTCCGGTCCCATGTCCAGATAGACGCACCGGACGCATCCTGCGCGCCGCAGTGTCTTCTCACGCTGTTTCAGTCGTTCCGGACCGGTCCGCTCGTCATGTTCCTCTTCACATACGATCAGCTCCCAGGGCGGGGCGTTCTTCTGATTTTTCAATCCGTCCAGGGGGAGCCATACGATATCCCTGGACCGCCACAGGGGCATGGCCACGGAAGCTTCAACATCCTGTTTATCATCCCACAGGACAGTCGTTTCCGGACCGGTCAGACCCGGGACGGGAAAGGGTTCCGATTCGTCCGCCGGTTCGTTTACTGGTTCGGTTACTGGTTCGCTTACTGGTTCATCCAGGGCCGCCGGTTCTTCCTTCGGTTCATCATACCGGTCCCGGCGTTCTTTGTCTTTCTTCAGAGGGTAACGCTTGCCGCCTGTGCGGGCGATGTACTGTCTGTAACTTAATCTCGCCATTATTATTTCTCCTGTTATGTTATTAAGCCGC
>PWGL01000045.1 GCA_003554465.1 Candidatus Pacearchaeota archaeon | reverse complement strand
GATGTCAAAGGGATGGCCGTTCCTGGACTCGCACACCGACTCGTCCTCACGACGGATGCCGAGGTCGAACAGGTTGACAAACGCGACGTAATTCGCGATGTGCTCGATACCGTGCCTGTGCCACGTGATTGAACGAACACTCCTCTCAACCCTCCAAAAACCGCTCGTACCCGTCCGGTAACCGCTCTCGCGCTTTTGCAACCGAACAGCCCTCCGGCCGTGTGCTGCTCAGGGTATGCCAGTACAGCACCCGCTCGTCATCAAACTCCCCAGCAATGGCCGCGACCGTCTTCGCAGTATACGTCGGGTCGAGCGTCAGCCCATACTCTGCAGCCACCGCCTGTACTCGCTCGCCAGCGGGAGTCGGCTCTGCATACCCACTGCCGATATACTCGCCACAGAGCGTGATATCCGCTCGTCGGTATCGCTGTCCGGAAAGCCCACAGAGTGCAGCCGTCTTGTTTGCAAGCCGCGCAACAGTCAGCCGGTTCACCGCAAACCACGGCGCAACCCGAACACCCACAAGTTGACTCGACAGGGAGGTCAGGTCCAGTCCCACCCGCAAGCCTGCGAGTGTTCCCCCGCTGCTCGCCGGCACCACAATCACGTCAGGCTCGGGAATCTCGCCAGCTTCAACCTGCATTGCGAGCTCCGTTGCTGCCTCAACATATCCAACCGTCCCCAGCGGCGAGGAGCCGCCAGTCGGAATGGCGAAACAGTCCTCATCGCGTGCCAATCGGACTCGTTTTGCAGCCAGCGCCGGTGGGAAGCGGTATTTGCTTCCAACCAGCCGCAGTGTCGGTGACTGTGCGGCAAGCGCCTGCAGGTTCTGCCGGACGTGTGGCGTTGGCTCCTGCGGGAACTGTAACGCCTCTGGAACAAGCTCAACTCCCCGTGCATGTGTTACCGTGGCGAGAACGTGGTTGCTCCCGACAGCTCCACTGGTAAAGACGCGCGAACACCCCTCATCAATGGCAGCCCCCAGCAGGTACCGAAGCTTCCGGACTTTGTTGCCACCGTAGGACTCGCCAGCGAGATCCTCGCGCTTCAGAGAGAGGTTTGGTACCCCAAGCTCAGCACCAAACGCAGGTGCCGCCTCAACAGGCGTCGGAAACGACCCGATATCGACTGTGGGGGATTCGATATCGACGGCATCTGGGTAAAGAGAAGTCACTGGTTTTGGACGGCTCGCTGCTTACTCACTGAACGAAACCTCCGAAAGCGAGGCACGCTCGCCGAACAACCACTCCGCATGGTCGAGGGCATACTCGCGGTGGTCCTCCTCAAGTGCGCCAATCGCATCCTCAACCAGGAGCGGACGGTAATCGCGCAGCCCAGCACTACCCGCAGTGTGCAACACACAGACGTTCGCAAGCGTCCCGCCGAAAACGAGATTCTTGATGTTGTGTGCCGAGAGCCAGCCATCTAAGTTGGTCTGGTGGAAGGCATCGTAGGTGTGTTTCATCACGACGAGTTCCTCCTCGCGGGGAGAGAGTTCCGAGACAAGTTCAGCATCCCAGCTTCCTTCGAGAACGTGTTCGCCCCACTGCTCGAACTCGTCGTAGTAGTGGGCATCCTCAAACTGCTCGGGCGGGTGAACATCCCGAGTGTAGACGACGGCCGCCCCTGCATCTCTTGCTTGCTCGACAAGCGTAACACAGTCCTCGATTGCCGCTTCGCTTCCCGGCGCGTAGAGGCTGCCGTCGGGATGACAGAAGCCGTTTTGCATGTCGACGATGACGACTGCCGTCTCTGTCGGGTCCAGTTGCATAGCTATCTATTTGACTGGATTTGTGGAAAACGTTTCGTGAGGAGTATGTTCAAAGCTGTAAATCGCCTCGCGGAGCACAGACCGAAGGTTCCAGCCAAAACAATCGCCACCACGCTTTTTTATGTGTAGGACTTACACATGAATAAGATGGCCGAAGAACGTACCCGCGTTGATTTCAATGCGCCACAGTCGTTGGTTGAGCGAGCGGATGCACTCGCTGACCTGCTCGACATCTCGCGGACACAACTGCTCATTGAAGCATTGCGGGGTGAACTCGACAGTCGACTCTCCGACGAGCAGATCCAACAAAAGCTCAAACAGGCGTACTACGACGAACGCGTCTCGTTGGATACAGTCGAAACGATGCTGGGAACCGAAGAAGCATTGCGATTGAAGCTTCTTCGAGCATCACTCACACGTGACCCGCCAGAGCCACAGTTGGAGGGTCGGCTCCCGACACAGGCAGAATTCTATGACGAGGAGTTGCCCGAGTGGAAGCCGAGCGAGACGAATAGAGATAATGAAGCACAGCCAGAGCGATGACCGAACAGGCAAGGATCGTCGTCGATACGAACGTCCTGTTGAATCTGGCAACACCCGTGGTTGATGGACGGACGCACGCACCGAGTGGGGAGGACCCGCTCGTTGCTGTCCTCTCAACGTATGAAGTCCATGTTCCTGACAGCATTCTCGGGGAGTTGAGTACAGCAGCCACTGGCGATAACTTGCTTGCAACGGCTGCAAACGCAGTGTTGCAGGCAGCGCACCACCTGACCACGCATGATGTCGACGATGAGCTGACAGACCCCCTCGAATACGGTCTTGATACGGGCGAAGCACACGGCATCTGGCTAGCAAACGAGCTGTCAGCGGCGATGTTCGTCACCGACGAATTCAATACAACAAACTACCTTCTTGTCTCACTTGCTCTCGACGACCGGAACAGCCTGTATACAACGCCACACGTGTTGTGCGTGCTGGCCGAGAGTGAAATCCTCTCACACCAGTACGTCGCGGCGGTACTGAGTTATTACGTCGAAACAAAAAACTGGGATAGCCAATATATCCATCAGCTCCGCAACCGCTATCTTTCAACCTAAATAGGTTGACGGCAGCTATCACAACGACAACGCCAGCAACACCGTCAACACGATACCGACTAACAGGACGGTCATGCCGATACCGGCTCGGAGATAGAGCCGCGAGACTTCGCCGCCATCGGGTGAGTGTTCTTCATCTGCAAAGGCTGGTCTGACGCTGCCCGGCAACCAGCCAGTTCCCTGCTGTGCAGCAGTAACCGGGTTCGAACCGACCCAGTAACAAAACCGCACAAAGCGAATGCCAGCGCGGTCGATAGCCCCGAACGACTCCGTCACCGCAAGGACGCCTGCCTTGCCTGAGTAGAAGGTGGCAGGGTTGAGAATCACGTTCATATCGCTGACGTGGCCAATCTTATAGAGCAGTCGGCGAATCACCGGGAACGAGATGACGCTGATTGTGAGGAGGATTGCCGCGTCCATCAGGTGCCCCACGCTGTATGGGTCGAGGTCGGTAACTGCGAGGTCAATCGCACCCGTTGCGAGCCCCTCACCGACGGCGTAGCCAGCAAAGGTCTGCCAGATACCCGGAATGCCGACAGCGAGACAGGCCGCACCAACCGAAAACATCGCTGCTGACTGGCCGAAGGTCGCGTCCTTGACCATACCGTCGTACTCGCCGTGTAAGAAGACGTAAAAGCCGAGTTTGATGAACGAGAGGAAGGTTCCAATCGCGCCAATGAAGAGCATCCAGTAGACGATTTCGTTACCGCCGGCGAAGTAGCCGGTGTCGGCGGCATCGAGAATCATTCCCTTGCTGATGAAGCCGTTAAACGGCGGCACTGCCGTGATGGCGAGTGCGCCGAGCGCGAACGCAGCGGCCGTAAGCGGCATCTTTCGCCAGAGGCCACCGAGTTCGTAGAGGTCCTCGATGCCCGTCCGGTAGATGACGACACCGACCGCCATGAACAACAGCGCCTTGAACAGGATGTTATTGAAGGCGTGCATCACCGCACCGGCACCACCGATATCGCCGGAGGCCGCAATCAGCCCGATTCCGGCGGTCATGTAGCCAACCTGTGCCATGATGTGGTAGGAAAGCAGCGCACGCATATCGTGCTGGAGCAGCGCGAAAATAACCCCATAGACGGCCATTGCCCCTCCGAGGTAGGCAAGGAGCATGCCGCCCTCTGGGAACGCCTGCAAGAGGACGTACGCGCCGGTTTTGGTCGTAAAGACCGAGAGGAACACCGAGGCGGCGATGTGTGGCCGCGGGTAGGTATCCGGCAGCCAGGTGTGGAGTCCGATGAATCCACAGTTGACGCCGATACCGAGCGCCGCAAGGATTGCTGGCATATCCGCACCGATGCCGAGGTCCGAAAGCGGTGCAACGGTGCCAACCTCAATCCCACCGGCAAGAGTCATGCCGCCGCCTGCGGCAAGATGCCAGATGACGGCAAAGAGGAACAGGCTCCCACCGATGCCGTGTGCGATGGCGTAGCGATAGCCCGCGCGAATCGCATCGCCACCGTGATGCCAGACGAGGAGCGTGCTCGTGACGGCCATCAACTCCCACCAGACAATCAGCGTCAGCCAATCGCCGGAGAAGATGACACCCGTCGTCGAGGCGACATACGAGAGCGCGAAGGCCGTCATCACCTTCGGCGCGTCGCTGCTGTAGGCGTAGACGACGGCTGCTGTCGCAAGCAACCCGGCAGCAATGCCCATCAACTGCGTCAGTGAATCGACTTCCATGAAGACCGCACCGGCGAAACCGAGGAACTCAATCTCCCAGTACGTCCCCTCGGGTGCGAAAAGTGCAACCGCAAGCAGCCAGAGGGTACTCGCCGCTCCAATGACGTGACCACTCAGTCGTGGGAGGAACGCAACCGCAAAGGCGGCTGCAAGGAGGACAACCGACGGCGGAACGACCGTCAGGAACTCGCTCATAGTGCCACCTCCCCGCCAGTGGCGGCTTCAGCAACGGCCCGTGCAAGTTCGAGAAACGCCACGTCGCCGGGGATGATTCCCAGCACGACAGCGCCGACGACGATGGTTGTAATCGGCATCAGCATGAGCCACGTGCTCTCGGTAAAGGGTGTCCGGCGTTCCCAGCCACCCGGTGGCGGCCCGTGACCATGGTGATGATGGTGGTCGCCGTGATGTCCATCGTCGTGGTCATCTCCGTGGTGGTCATCGTGTGTTCCCTCTTCATCTGTTTCATCCGCTTCGTCACCGTCATCCGCTTCGTGACCGCCATCTGGAAGTGCACCGCCATCCGTGGCTGCCTCCTCGGTGACGCCGTAGGACTCCTGTTTCCCACCCAATGGGAACTCGATGAGCGGTTTGGCGTCGTGGCGGTCCTCGCTCTCGAAGAAGGCCGTGTAGACGACCGGCCAGAAGTACGCGATGTTCAGGATCCCGGAGAGGATGAGCGCACCCGCAAAGACGAACCCTGCAGCGGTTGGCTCGCCGATTGCGTGTGCCGAGTCTGTCATCTGAATCGCGCCAATCAGCATGTAGAACTTCGAGACGAACCCGGCAATCAACGGAATGCCGGCCATCCCTGCCGCTGCAATCGCAAAGGCCGTCATCGTCAGCGGCATCCGCTTTGCAATCCCAGCCATATCCGAGATGTCGTCGGTGTGGGTTTCGACGTGAATCGCACCCGCACAGAAAAACAGGGTGAGCTTCATGAATGCGTGTGCTGGAATGTGCAACAATCCGCCGGCGACACCCGCTGGCACCAGCAGGGCAACACCCATGATGATATACGCAAGCTGACTTGCCGTCGAGTACGCCAGCCGGCGTTTCAGGTTATCCTTCCGCAGCGCGATGAACGACGCCATGATGAAAGAAAAGGCAGCCAGTCCAGCCAGCGCAATGTGCATGTTGAGTTCTGCCGTCAACTGCGGCTCAAACACGTCAAGGACGACACGGGAGACACCGAACGCACCGGATTTGACGACTGCCACTGCGTGGAGCAACCCGGACACCGGCGTCGGCGCAACCATCGCATCCGGCAGCCAGGAGTGAAGCGGCATGATAGCCGCCTTGGTTCCAAATCCAAGCGCGAGCATCGCGAACGTAATCACAAAGGCGAGTTCGGGAGCACCGGCAGCCTCGTAGACGGCCCACAGCGGTTCAGCTATCTCGCCAAACTCGACGGTTGCGGTTGATTCGCCTTCGGCAACGCCCTCGACAGCTGCAGAGTCTGCTAGCCCAGTCAACCAGTAAGTCAACACCGTCCCACCAAGGACGAGAAAGCCCCCGCCGAAGAACGTGTAGGCGAGATATTTCCGGCCCGCCGCTCGGGCCTCGTCAGTTTCGTCGTGTGCGACCAGCGGATAGGTCACAATCGACAGCAACTCGTAGAACAGAAACATTACGACGAGGTTCTCGGCAAACGCGATACCGAGCGCCGTCGACAGTGAGGCCGCGAACGCGGCAAAGAACCGTGTCTGGTTTGGCTCGCCCAGTCCCCGCATATAGCCCGCACAGTAAAAGGCGGTGAATATCCAGAGGAAACTCGCAAGCAG
>PWGL01000003.1 GCA_003554465.1 Candidatus Pacearchaeota archaeon | reverse complement strand
AAAGTATGGCGGGGATAAGGAATATGAGAGTTATAAAGATATAGAAAAAGATTTCAAAAATAAAGAGTTACATCCTTTAGATTTGAAAAAAGCTATGGCAAGAGAAATCAATATTTTGTTAAAAATTTTTAATGAGGAAGATAATAAAAAGAAGTTAGATGTTTTATCAAAAGAAGCGTATGAAAATCCTGATTCTATTTAATTTTTCACTTGCAATTTTATTATTTTGTTTTAAACTCTACTATATCTTTATCTTTAATCTTATGGTCAAGGCCCACTTTTTGATTTGGAAATTTTGAGGAGGGGCCTGTAATATGGGCACTTTTAATTTTATCACTAAGACCTTTTACTATTTTCTCAGCAACATCCTTGACAGTCGAAGAAGGTTCTAAAATTACTGGCTTTTCATCAGGTTTGTCTTTTTCAGGTTGTTTGGTATAAATTCTTATTACTCCTGAATTTTCTAACAATTTGTCTTTTAAAATTTTTAAATTATCCTTATCTTTTATAGATATTAAAACATTATCATATTTTTTAGATTTTAATGTTTCCCTAACTTTTCTTTTTTCATCCCCATTTAATTTGTCAGACTTGTTGAAAATAACTATCTTTTTCCCTTCTGAATTCTCTAAGAATTTTTCTATCTCTTTTAATTCATTTAGAGAATTTATGATTAGTAACAGTATTTCTGCGTCGTTGGCTAGACCTTGATTAAAATTTTCATAATTTATTGCAGGCATATCTATAATTTGGAATTTGACTCCCTTATAGTCTAGGATTCCTTGCTTTTCAGATTTAGTTGTGAATTGATATGTTGCTATTTCTTGTTGAGCATTTGTGAGTGTTGTTAAAAGGGATGACTTACCTGTATTTGTTATCCCGCATAAAACTACCCTAACACCTATTTTTTTAATACCTTTTTTTGACTCCCCACCTTTTTTTTCGTTTTCTCTTTTCCCTTTAAGTTTTTTTAATCTCCTTCTCAAATTAGCCAACAATTTTTCTGTACCTTTATGTTTTGGACATGTAGAAATCATTTCTTTTAGGAATTTAATCCTCATTTCAGTGGTTCTGGCAGCTAAATACTTAGCTTTCGCCTTGTTATATTCTGGATTTAAGTTTGCGGGCATTTTAACAAGATTTAAAAATACCCTTTTCTTAATAAAATTAATGGTAAATCAAGGTTTGATTAATTGGGTGGAAGAAAGTAGAAAAAGAGGTTTTTCGGATAAGAAGCTGAGAGAGCATTTAGTAGCTAATGGTTTTGATACAAATGAGGTAGAAGATGCCTTAAATAAGGCGGAGTCACCTGACAATAAAAAAGAGCAAAAGAGTGCCCCTTCTAAAAAAGAGCAAAAGATGCAGGAGAAAAGCAAGAAGAATGATGGAAAAAAAGAAAAGAAAAAACTAAAACCTTCTAAAAAACAATCTTCTAAGCATAATTCTGGAGTTAAAATTCTTATTTTTCTCATAATTTTGGTATTGGTCCTGGGAGCTCTATCTTTTATTTTCTGGGACTTTTTAGCAGGAGCTTTTGAGGAAATGTACAATACAATTTATGATTTGCTATAATAAATTCGACAAAAGTTTAAATATTTCCTTTTATTTTCTGGTTTATGGAAATAGGTGTGAAAGATTTTTTTAATAGAGATCCTGAAGATGTTGCTAAGGATTTGTTAGGGATGGTTATTTGTAGAGAGATAGATGGCAATGTGTTGAGAGCTAGAATTGTTGAAACTGAGGCTTATTATGATGGGAATGATCCTGCTAGTAGGGCAAGACAAAACGGGAATTTAAGAGATGTCATGTTTGGGGACGAAGGGGTAATTTTGGTTTATGGTGTACACAATACTTGGCTCTTGAATTTAGTTACGGGCGAGAAAGGAGAAGGGGGGGCTGTTTTGATTAGGGCTGTGGAACCTATAGATTTCAATGCTAAAACTTCAGGCCCGGGTTTGCTGACAAGAGCTTTAAAAATTGACAAATCTTTTCATGAAAAACATATTAGAAAAAACAAAAGTTTATGGTTAGAAAATACTGGCTCTTACAAAAATTTTTATATTTGCGAAAGTAAAAGAGTAGGTGTTAGCAAAGATTTAGATAAAAATTTAAGATTTTTTATTAAAGATAATGAATTTGTTAGTAAAAAATAAATATAGATTTTTGTCTTTCTTTTTGAAAACTTTATTTAGAAAAAATATTTTGATAAAACTTAGTAAATTTATGAAAAGCGAAAGTCTATAAACTCTTTTTTATTTTTATGATTAGACCTTTTTAATAGGTATAAAATATAAAATGGCAAAGAAAGTAGCAGTCTTATTTTCGGGAGGGAAAGATTCCTGTCTTGCATTTGAAAAAGCTGTTGAGGAAGGATATGATGTGGGGTTTTTATTAAATATTTTTCCAAAGAATAAGGATTCTTTTATGTTCCATAAAGCAAATAACGAATTACTTGAAGAGCAGGCAGGACAATTGGATAGGCCTTTATTAATAATGAAAAGCGAGGGTGAGAAAGAGAAAGAAGTTGAAGATCTCAAGAAACTCATAAAGGGTGTTGAAGAGGAAATAGACGGAGTTGTTACAGGAGGTATAGCAAGTAGTTATCAAGGAAAAAGAATTCAAAAAATCTGTGAAGATTTAGGTTTAGAGTTTATAGCTCCTGTTTGGCATCACTCTTCGGAAGATATATGGGAGGGATTGTTAGAAAGAGGATTTAAAGTTGTTATAACTAGAATTAGTTGTGATGGTTTGAAAAAAGAGTGGTTAAACAAGGTTATAGATAGAGAAGCAGTCAGGGAGCTGATGAAGTTGAGTGAAAAACATAAATTTAGATTAGATTTTGAAGGAGGGGAAGCAGAGACAACTGTTTTAGATATGCCCGAATTCAAGAAAGAGATAAAAATTAGTGGATCTATAGAAAGCGAGGGAAAGTATAGACATTTTTTTAATATAGGGGATATAGAATTCAAGGATAAATCTTAAATATATAATTTAATAAGTGTAATAGGGATCTAATCATATGAAAAAAAGAATTAAAGAATTGAGTAAAAAAGATTTTGAAAAAATCTTATTTCTTATGTCTAACTCCGGGCATTGTATTTGGGATGAAGAAAAAGTTAAAAAAGAAAGAAATATTCTTAAAGAATATATTCTTGAAACTTTCAGGAATGAGAGGGTTTTTGGATATTTTTATAATAAACAATTAATTGGCTGCGGGGGTATTTATTTTGACAAAAAAAATAATATTGCAGATATAAGACATATTTTTGTTTATGAGGGCTTTCAAAGAAAAGGTAAGGGAAGAGAGATGGTTGAATTTTTAGAAAAGACTGCAAAAAAAGAAGGTATTGAAGATATTAGATTGAATGTTTTTATGGGTAATGATGCGATAAATTTTTATAATAAATTAGGTTACAGTAAATATGCTTATATTATGAGGAAGAAATTAAAATGAGAAAATTTTATAGGGAAAAGTTAGATAACGGGGTTACTATCCTTTTTGAAAGGAGAGATCTACCCTTGGTTAGTGTGTCTGCTGCGATAAAAAGTGGGTTTTCTTATGAATCTGTAGAGAATAAAGGTATTAGTCATTTGATTGAACATTTGGTTCATCAGGGAACTAAAACTAGGACACAAAAAGATATTGCTAGAGAGGTTGAGGGGAAAGGAGGGGTGATGAATGCCTTTACTGATGAAGAAGTTACCGCTTTTTGGAATAAAATGCCTAGCAAATATTTTAATGTCGCGTCAGATATAGTTTCAGATCTTATGTTAAACCCTAATTTTGATAAGAATTCTTTTGAAAAAGAGAAAAAAGTGGTTTTAGAGGAGATTAATATGCATAAAGATATGCCTCAGAGATATGTTTTGGAGAAAATTAAGGGGTTGTTATATGAGAAACCTTTTGGAATTTCAGGGTTAGGTACAGAAAAGAGTATTGCTAACTTGAAAAGAGAAAATTTAATTAATTATTATAAAAATAGGTATAAATCTAACAAAGTTATTTTATGTGTTGTAGGAAATACCACTATTGGGAAAGTTAGAGAATTTGGGGAGAAATTTCCTTCATCAAAAGGCTCAAAAGATGTCTTAAATCCTGCCAAAATAAATAAACAAGTTGTTGAAAAGAGAGGTGGATTAACTCAGGCAAATATAGTTGTAGGGTATCATGTAGCACCTCTTGGTAAGAAAGAAAGATATTGCAGGGATGTATTTGAGGCAATACTGGGGCAGGGCGCATCTTCAAGGTTATTTGAGGAGATAAGAGAGAAGAAAGGTCTAGCATATGATATAAGATCTTTTTTAGACAGGGGAAATAATTATGGCTACGGAGCAATATATGCAGGAACCACAAAAGACATGGCTGGAAGGTGTAAGGAATTGATTTTACAGGAAATTAAAAAGATGAAAGATCTTGAGAAGAGTGATTTCGAAGAAGGAAAAGAGAAAGTTATAGGGCTGAGGAAAGTAGGCAGTGAGGAAGGAATAAATGTTATGCATCAATTAATTGAAGAAGAAGTTGCAGGAGATGCCAGAAACTTTTATAAATATGAGGATAAGATAAATAAAGTTAAATTGAAAGATGTCAGGAAACTAGCAGATATTAAAGATTATAGTAGTTTGACATTATTGCCAAAATGATAATTAAAACTCCTGGCATAAATGGTTTTGGAAAGACTAATGGTTGTAGAGATACAGGAAGAGCAGTGATAAAAGAACTTAAAGATGTTAATACTAATGAGGAGGGAAGAGAGATAAATAAACATTTAGATTTGGAAGAGATTCATGTGAACAATGATAATTTGGAAGAGCAGAGTGATTTGATTTATGAGAATTCTAAAAAAGCATTTGAAAACAATGAAAGAGTTATTTTTTTGGGAGGGGACCACTCAATTAGTTATGATATTGGTAAGGCATTTTTAGATAGTGAATGGGAAAATAAAGAAAAATGTTTAATTGTTTTTGACGCTCATGCAGATTGTATGGATCCTAATAAGGAACCAACTCATGAGGAATGGTTAAGGGGATTGATTGAGAAGGGTTTCAATCCCGAGAATGTATTGTTAGTTTGTAATAGAAATTTGTATAAAGATGAAGAAGATTTTTTAGTAAAGAAAAAAGTTAAGAGAGTAAGGATAGATGATATTGAGAATAACTTGGAGAATGTAGGAGATATAATTACAGAGTTTGCTTTTGGAAAAAATACATATCTTTCTATAGATATAGATGCCATAGACCCTGCCTTTGCCCCTGCAACAAATTATCCTGTGGCAGGGGGTATAAGTTCTAGGCAATTCCTATATTTGGCAAAGAGGTTAAATAAAATTCAGGAATTGAAAGCTGTAGATCTTGTTGAAATTGACTTAGGTATAGATAAGAATTATAATTTTAGAACTGTGAAACTAGCAGCAAAAATCTTAGCCGAATTTTTATAATTATTTTAATCTTTGAGGGGCATCCCGATTAATTTATAAATTTCTTTTAATTATATATGGTATGAGATGCTTTATAGCTATAGATACCCCGCCAGAAGTTAGGGAGGAAATTTCGAAGGTTCAGGATAATTTGCCAGATGTAAAAATGAAAAAAGTTGATCCCGATAATGCTCATATAACTTTAAAGTTTCTTGGAGACTTGAGGGAGGGGCAAGTCAAAGATGTTAAAGAAATCTTGAAGAGAAAAAATTTTAAGAAATTCAAATTATTTTTTGATAAAATAGGTGTATTTAATCCCGATTTTATTAAAGTTGTCTGGCTGGGACTAAAGAGCGAGGGTGGGGAAATATTTAGATTAGTTTCTGAAATAGAAGAAAAAATGAAGGATATAGTGGGAGAAAAAAAGAATTTCTATCCTCATGTAACTATTGCCAGGGTAAATAATTTGAGTGATATGGGGAAAGAGGAGTATATATCTAAGATTAAGAATCTTAAAGTTAAGCCTTGTGAATTTATTGTAGATAATATTAAGCTAAAGAAATCAGATTTAGATAAAGGTGGCCCTGTTTATAGTGATTTATATATAATGAAATTAGACTAGATAATTTAAGATTAAGTAGAATATTTATAAATGTTCCAATGTCGTAAAAAATATACCCTTCTAATAAGATTCCAGGTATTTATATATTTTAGGTTTTTAACATATATTTTTCATAATAATTTTATTTTTAAACTTATGCAGATATCTTAGTTTTTAAGATGGATCGGCAATTTGGAAGAGACTTTGGAGATTTGGTCTCAAATGTTTACAGAAGTTTGAGTGAAAATAGAAATGTTTTTCTTTTTAATGGTAATAATGGTGAAGAGGTTGATGATGAGAATTATAGGTTGTTTTTGAATAATTTTGAGGAAGAGTTAAGAAATAGGTTAGATGGTACTGATTCAAGTATTGTTGAGCTTAGAAGTTACGAAGATTTTATAAATTATAGGATGGGTGGAAGATCATCTGTTTTCTTTT
>PWGL01000083.1 GCA_003554465.1 Candidatus Pacearchaeota archaeon | reverse complement strand
ATTATTCATAAGACCCCTAGGATAAAGGAAAAGTTAGATGTTTTAGGTTACGGGCTTTTTATCCCTGTTTTCTTTTTCATCGCCGGTATGGATATGGACCTAACACTTATAACAGAGATAGGTGCCGGAAACTTAATTATGATTTTATTGATTTTGGGTCTTATCTTATCTAAATTTATTAGCGGGTTTGTCGCAGGTAAAGTTGTTGGTTTTTCTTCTAAAGAATCTACTGTTTTTGGGTCTATATCTACAACGCAACTTACTACCACTCTTGCTGTGATATATGCAGCAGTATCTCTGGGGATTATAGATTCAGTTATAGCAACTTCAATAATTCTTATATCAATAATAACTACCTTTTTAGGGCCTACTGTTGTATCTCAAATTATGAAAAAGAGGTGATATAGATGAAAATAGATGAGAAGAAAGTAAAATCTGTAATTACTAAAAGCAAATTACCTGATGCAGATTATGTTATTAATCCCTATGTTGGCTGCCAACATGGCTGCATATATTGTTATGCTGATTTTATGAAAAGATTTACAGGTCATTCTGGAGAGAAATGGGGCTCTTTTGTAGATGTGAAAATTAATGCTGCTGAAACTGTGAAAAAATTTGAAGGTTCAAACATCTTGATTGGGTCTGTCACTGATCCTTATCAGCCCTTAGAAAAGAAGTATAAAATTACCAGAAAATGTTTGGAAAAACTTTTGCCATTTAACCCTAAAATTGACATCCTGACAAAATCAGATATAATTTTAAGTGATTTAGACATATTGAAGAAGTTTAAAAATTTAAGAGTGGGCATATCTATAGGCATTTTAGATGATAAATTCTCAAAAAAGTTAGAGCCTTTTGCGCCTTCTCCAAAGAAAAGATTAGAAGTGTTGAAGAAACTTAAGCAGGAAGGTATTAATACATATTTATTTATTTCTCCAATATTCCCGAGAATTAGTGACTTTAAGAAATTGGTAGATATTTCAAAAGAATATGTTGATAAAATATTATTTGAAAACCTAAACATTAGGGCAAATAATAAGAAGAGAATTTTTGAATTTCTTAAACAGAATAAACCAGGATTGGTGCCTTTTTATGAAAAAATTCAGAAAGATAATTCTTACTGGGATAATTTTAAATCAGAAATATTAAGATATTGTGAAAGGCAAGATGTAGATTGTGAAATTTACTTTAATCATTGATTATATTAGATAGTTATAGATGCAGGTGATTAAAAAGATCTTCCAAAATTATATTTTACTGTTATCAATTTAGGTAGTATGTGTTCAACTCAATTAACGACTTACTTCTTGTTATGCCCTGCCTCAAATAATGATTTTCCAAGAAAACTGCATTGTACTCCAAAACAGCTTACCCTAACTTCTTTGTTATTATATTTTCCAGCCATAACTGAAAATCCTAAAATTTCATTTGGTGCCTTTTTTTGCATTTCTTTGAATAATGCCCAAACCTGTTTTGGCACTATATGAATAAAATAACTATTCATTCTGTTGGCTTCAACAACAATATAATAATCTTCTTTTTCGGTTTCTCCAACATTAATAGGAAAAACATTATTTTGAATTTTCTTAACAATATCGGAATAAATTTTCATATATTTCTCTTTATTTTCTAAATTCACCTGTGAGAGTTTATCCCATATTTTCATACATTAAGGAAATTCCTTGTTCCTTAAATATGTATTGGCAGTGCACTTTTTAATTTAGGTCCCAACTTTGATTTTTTGGCTTCTCCAACATTGCATTGAAAATCAATCTCTGCAAGTATTCGTGAGAGTTAAACATTGAGTAAGATATTCCAGAAACCTTGCAGGTCTCTTACATCCAAATTTTTTTCAAAAACTTATCTTTACACCATAATTTATTATATCGGGCAATAGTATTTATCTAAAAACTTCTATAAACCATTTGATAAACCTTCTTACAAATGAACTTTTAGCCTCAGGAGAAGTCAATCCTCTTTCCTCGCTTTCATTAATCTCTTTTCCAATATTAATCTCCCCATCTTCATCCAATTCTGAATCTTCATAATCTTTCGGAACAAAAACATAATTTGATCTACTGTCTGAACTACATGAAAAAATAAAATCTTTACCGTGGAAGTCTATTGAGGAAACTTGGTTGCCCTGAGGACAGTTTAGTTTGTCTCCATTTATTATAGTTACCCAGTTTAAATCTTCCCTGTATGAGTAAGCATAATTTCCATCATCTAAAATTAAATTAGCTAGTGCTCCAGATTTATCATAAGGGCCATAAACCTCTCCCTTAATGTTCATAAAAGAGTTGTCTTCAAGGTCATAGGAGAATGCAAACATATCATCTGAAAGTTTAGAATGATAGCTATAGTCATAAGGGCCATATTTTTCATCATTAATAATCTTATAATGTTCTCTTCCATCTTCTGTTTTATTCACGTAAGATATAATAAAATATTTGTCAGAAACAATTGCCCCAATTCCTGTTCCGTACGGGCCATAAACATCTCCATCTATATTGCAATACCCTTTTTTATCCTCAAAATAACAAAAGGCATATCTCCCACTCTTAGAAATTTCTACATTCATGGACCCAACCTCTACTTTCTCCCCGTCAACAACTATATTATTTTCCCCTCCTTCTCTATAGACATATCCTAAAGTGCTTCCTGAAAGGGACTGGCTTGTAATATGATTATAAGGTCCCAGTAACGAATCTTTTGTTTGGATAAAGTCTCCTACCGAAGAGTTTGTATATGTAAATGCCCAATAATTATCTGAAAGAGTCAAGTCTCTCACACTGTCAAAAGGGCCATATTCTTCGTCATTTATCCTGACATAATCTTTTGAATTTGAAGAAAAAATAAATCCGAAAGAGTCTTCTGAAATTGAAAAATCCGTAACTGAACTGAAAGGGCCATATTCTTCGTCATTTATTTTTACTTTATAATCTTTTAAATTGTTTGAGTAAACAAAACCTATTAAATCTTGGCCTATTTGCACATTTCTTAAAAAATTGAAAGGGCCATACTTAATATATTTTTCATCTGAATGGTCCGGTTCAGTAGCTTCGGAATCATAAGAATACCCATAATCTTCGGCATATATTAATGCTGTTCCCGAATCAACATCTATCTCTTTCACTGTTATAGTCATTACATATCTATCAGACATCTTATTTAGTAACAAGTCTGAGGATCTTCCTTCATGTATTGAATAGCCAACCCCTCCCAAGGAAAAATAAACTCTTGGCTTTCCTGTATGTCCATAATATGAATCATTTCTGGGATCTAAATCAATAGATCTAACAATTGCTGAAGAATCATCTATCTCTATTATATCTCCCTCTCTAACTTCATAATTCCCTTCTCCTGTATGGGTAGTAGCTAAAGAAATATTTATTGTTAAAGTAATAAAGAGTATTGCAAAAAACATTTGTATTAATTTTTCATATCTCATAAGAATATATAGATTGAAAGTTTAAAAGTTTAACCAAAAGGTTAATAGGGTATAAAATATACAAAAATGACTTCAAAAGAAATAAAATTATAAGAAACTTATTTGGGAGAAGTGAGAAGAAGTATAGTTCAGAAGAGATTGTTAAAAAATACGATGGGAAAAATGTCTCTAAATATGTTTATAGTTCCTTTAGAAAAATCTAAAGAAATAATTAGTTTTTTAGATGGTGAAAAAGTTCACTATTCTTTATTTGAGTTTTGGAGTGATGATATATGATTGAATATTTAGATAGTATTATTAAATTACTCGTAATAAATTTCAATAACTTTATAAAAGATTTCTCATTATTAGATTTATGAAAAAGAGGAATATAGGCAAGAAAGGGCAGATTAAGATGTCTTTTAATATGATATTTTCAATAATTCTCATTATAGCATTTATAGGTGTGGCTATATATGCAGTTACAATGTTTCTTGGTGTATCTAGAAGTATTCAAGAAGGGCGATTTAAAGATCGTTTAAAAAGAGATGTTGAGAGAGCTTGGACCTCGGAAGATACATCTATAGAGTTTGTTGAAAGCCTTCCTTCTTCTATAGAATATGTTTGTTTTATAGATACAGATTACGACCAGAGAGGGGGGTTTGATGAGCAGTATGAGGATTTTGACAGGATGTATGTTGATGAGCATATTTTTTACTGGCCTTTTGAGGGTGTAGAGGGAGATATTTCACCTTATAATATAGATCGCTTAAATATGTCTAGAATTATAGAAGATAATAATCCCCAATGTTTTGAGAATGATAATGATGTCTCATTTATTATTGAAAAAAGACTTTATGAAAATTTAGTTAATATAGGATGATTAGAAATAGAAAAGGGTTTGAATTTAGTTTTGCATGGATTTTTGCTATGCTAGTCGGTGCGGCAATTCTATTTCTTGCAATTTATGCGGCAATGCAATTTGTAGATACTGGTAGACATGTTTTAGATACAACTACGGCTCAAGAATTAAGTATATTATTAGAGCCCATGGAGACAGGGGTTGCAGAAGGTTCTGTAGATATTGCCACATTAAGAGATGTTACCAGGATAAATAATGACTGTTATGAGGGCAGGTTTGGGAGGCATGAAATTTCAATATCTACAAAACAGGGTGTTGGGGGGGATTGGCAAAGGCCTGGAGAGTCAATTAGTGTTAGAAATAAGTATGTTTTTTCTAATTCCACTATAGAGACAGGTGATGAGAGAAAAGTTTTTCTTTTTAGCAAGCCTTTAGATCTTCCCTGGAAGGTTTCACCCCTTATATTTGCAACTACCGAGAATTACTGTTTTAGAGATCCTCCCAGGATGGTTGAAAATGATATTCAAGGTCTGAATATTCAAAATTTAAAGATATATGAGGGTGGTAATTGCTCTATTGATGATATTCACGTCTGTTTTGAGGGTGGAAGTGATTGTGATATGACTGTTCATATGAAAGATGAGGAAAATAATGTGGGTATTGTTAATAAAAACGGGGAAAGAGTGACTTATGTTGGAAATTTGATTTATGGAGCCATATTTGCAGATAATGAGACATATGAGTGTAATGTTAATAGGTTAATGTTTAGGCTAATTCAACAGGCTAACTTATATGCTAGCGAGTCAAATTTCCTAAAAGGTAGAGGTAAATGTGATCCTATTTCGGCTAACAGGATAAGGACACTTACGACAATAGTAAGTGGTGTTGAGAGCTCGGAGGGTTTGCCAAATATAATATCTCAGGTAAATAGTTTAAATGAACAAAATAGGGCGGCAGAATGTCGATTGTGGTATAGAGGTTAAAATGAAAAGAAAAGGGCAGTTTAAGATTCAGCAGATGGCATTTATGTTAGTCGGGCTTATGATATTTTTTATTTTAGTGGGTTTATTTTGGATTATATTGCAGAGGCAATCACTTTATGATGAGGCTATTATGTTAAGAGAAAGAGAGGCAATCCAAATAGCCCAGTTTATGGCAGATTCCTCTGAATTTAACTGTCAGGGCAATCCGGGCTATTGTATAAATACTGATAAGATTATGGCACTTGATAATGTCACATCTTATGATGGGTACTGGCCTGTAGATTATGTAAGACTGGCCCAGATGCATCCTGCAGATGAGGAAATTAGATGTACAAGAGCTAACTATCCCGACTGTACTGTTTATGATGTTTATGAAAATGAGGATGTTACTAGTACTTCATCTATGAGTAGCTATGTGGCATTATGTAGGTATGAGAGAGTGGAGGGTTATGCAACTCAGATATGTGAGTTAGGGAAGATAATTATAGGTTATGATATGGCAAGGATGGGTAACTAAAATATAGGTGTGAGAATGATAAATATAAATTTGAATGGGAAAAAGAAAGGGCAGGAAGAGATGATAGGTTTTGTCTTAATAATAGTTCTTGTCGCAGTTATAGGTCTTATATTTTTGGCTATACAGATAAGAAGGCCTGCCGAGATGAGAGCTAGTGCCGAAGTTAGAAGTTTTCTAGAGTCCTCATTACATTTTACAACAGATTGCTATATTGAGTCGCATAGGCCAAGAGATATAAGGGGTTTGATAAGAGATTGTTATAATGATGAAGTTTGTGAAGATGATAGGGATGCTTGTGAGGTTTTAAACAGTACCATAGTGGCTATTGTTGAGAGCGAGTTTTCTCTAGATAATTATGCAGGTTATAAGCTAGAGATATATGAAGATGAGGATACCATGGTTAGTATAGAAATGGGTAATGAAAGTGCTAATAGGGTGGGAAAATCTGTCAATATAGCCGGTCCTAATAGAATTGAGATGAATGTTTTTGAGCTTACTCAAAACTAATATTGACTTGTAAGTTATCTATAGCCACCATAGGTTTTAACCTTTTTCTGTCACCTTTGCTTCCCGGTTTTAGCTCTACGAAACCAAACTTTTCTAATGTCTCTATATCATTTCTTACCGCCTTAAAATTTCTACCTAGTATTTTTGCGAGACCATATATTGAATTTGGCTTCTCATTCTTTATGACATTTAGGATTTTTGCCTTCTCATTACTCAGCATTTTCCTTAAATCAGAAAGGCCTGAGAAATTATAATCCTCTTTCTGACCTCTCAATCTCTTGAAAAACGATGAGAAAGAGGTTGGTGTTACATATAGATTTACAACTCTTGTCCTTCCCTCATTATCTTTTGCCATTTTCTACCTCCTTTTTAATTATTTTTAATTTCATCTGATTATTATATTTTTAACCAAATTTAATATTTGTATTTCCT
>PWGL01000135.1 GCA_003554465.1 Candidatus Pacearchaeota archaeon | reverse complement strand
GATAATTTTAAAGACATATGTTATAATTTTAATAGAAGAAGAGAGTTTGTTCCTGCTGTGTTAAAGGAGGAGATTTAATATGTCCAGAAAAATGGAAATAAAGTATCCAGAGTCACTGCCGGATTTACTGCATCAGAGTGTTGATAACTTCGAAAAAGAAGCAAAAATGGCAATGGCAGTAAAGTTATTTGAAATGCAGAGAATATCTTCGGGGATGGCTGCAGAAATAGTGGGCATTAGTAGAGTTGAATTTCTTAAAGAGCTAGAAAAATATGAGGTGTCGATGATAAATATAGATCCAGAGGAATTAACCTCTGATGTTGAAAATGCCTAAGAAAATTGTAATTTATATAGTTAGAGTTATAGATAACATGAAAAACAATGGGGTTTGGATTGGAGAAGAATTGGCTTCTAAAGCAATCAGATTGGTTGATGATGAATGAAGAATTTATAGCCAGAGAAAGTGTAGGTGTAAATATAAATGTCACAGGAAGTTTCTCAGCCACACAACAACCTATTTATAAATTTTATGGGCAGTAAAAAAGTAGCCAGAGAGTTTTTGGAGATTAATCTACCTGATGATATTTTAGCTAAACTAAAACTTGATACCATGAATGAAGAAGGAGAGAGTTATGTAGATGATGAGCTTAAAGGATTATTTTCAGATATTGTCTACAAGGTAGAATTTGTTGATGGCCATGAAGGTTATATCTCTTTCCTGCTGGAACACAAAAGCACCCCGGAGAAAAAGACGGTTTTACAGTTGCTCAAGTATATGACAAGGATATGGGATAAGAAATATAAAAATGAGGATAAGGTATTACCATTGATATTGCCTATAGTATTTTATCATGGTGATACTGATTGGAATATGCCGGTAGAGTTTACAGGCCTTATGGAAGGAAATTTAGATTGGGCTGAATATTTCACTCCCGATTTTGGCTTTTATCTTTACACTTTAGAGGATATGACGGCTAATTTATCAGAGATAGAGACGGCAAAACTTAGAATTTTTGTTAAGCTTTATAGCTTGAACAGAAGTAGAACTAAAGAGGAATTTATGAGGAGATTCAGGGATGTATGGAAGGAAATAGGAGAGTATGTTGCCAGGACTGGAGAAGTTGTCACTTTTACTGTGGGTTATAGGTATGTTATAACTACAACGCCAGTGAGTTTAGCAACCAGTGATGAGATAACAAAAGAAGCTAAAAAAATCACACCTGAGAGGAGTGATGATATGGAAACCATTGCTGATGAATTGATGGAGAGAGGTGAAAAGAGAGGACTGGAGAAAGGTTTGAAAGAAGGAAGAAAAGAAAAGTTAATTGAGGCAGTAACTAAATTGTTAGAAAAAAGAACAGGCAAGTTAAATGAAAGCTTAAAGAAAAAGATCGAAAACAGTTCTGAGGAAGAGTTGGATAAAATATTAGAAAATATATTTGAAATAGAAACAGTTGAGGATGTGGAGAAGTTTATTTAGTTAAAGAGTAAGGGTTGAAAATTTAATAAGCTGTAGTTTATAAGAAAACTGTGGAACACCTGCCTTGGAGTGATGACATGAAAACCATTGCTGATGAATTGATGGAGAGAGGTGAAGAGAAAGGAAGAAAAGAGGAACTTGTAGATACTCTTAAATTCTTTTTAGAGAAAAAGTTTGGTGAACTATCTGATGAGTTAATAGAAAAGATGGAAAACAGCAGTATTGCAGACCTGAAGAAAGTAAAAAGAAACTTCTTTGAAAAGATGGAAAACAGTAGTATTGCAGACCTGAAGAAAGTAAAAAGAAACTTCTTTGATATTGAAAGTTTAGATGAGGTAAATGACCTTCTAGATTGATTATGAAAAGATAGAGAAGTAGAGAATAGCTAACAAGCTGTAGTCTATGGTGAAGCCATAGGCTGCAGTTTTTTTATTTTAGCTGTTAAAAATTTACATAATAATATATTAAATGTAATATATAAACTCTAATGCAAAAATATAACATAAAGAAGAGTTATCGCGCCAACGAAGCTGGCCAGTTGCAGGGAAACCAGGCAACCTGTGACGGTCACTCGGGAGGCCGACGGTAACGTTCATCCGGGGTGTGGTTCTTGGTTTCCGCGCTCAGGCATAATAAAAGGATGTACCTTGCTTGGGGGTAGGCAGTTGGAGATGGGATGGCAATATTTAATATTTTAGACAAAAGATAAACCTTAAAATCTGAAGGAGGAATTAGTAAATGAATACTAAGAGACTTAAGTTTGTTGGCGTCATCGCACTCGTGCTGGCGGTAACCTTTGTGTTAGGTGCCTGCGACCTCGGGGACGATGAGGTCGAATACGAAGAGTATGATTCCGTTGTAACTGTGGAGAACATTGAAGAGGCTGAACACGCCGAAGAATTTACACTTTCAGCAGAAGACCAGGTAGATACTTACACTGCTGATGATTTTGATGCCGATGACGTTGAAGACGGCGAGCTGGAGTATACCTTCAGTGACCTTGAAGGTGAAGCAACAATTTCCCTCGCTATCGACAATGATGAGCTTGCAGACGGTTCCTATGACGACGTAGATAGCGTAGACGTTGACGCTGACGACTCTGACGTAATATTTGAACTTAGCTGGGAAGCAGACGTTACTACATTAGCAGTTAGCGAAACTGACCCCGCTGACGGCGCTACTCGCTGACGGCGCTACTGACGTTGATTATAAGTATAAAACCCGGGTTATATAACCCGGGTTTTATACTGAGTTAAGTTGTTTATTCAACTATTCCAATTATTTCGCCAGTATGATCTTTTTCATAGTCTATGAGGTCAATATTATACCTGTCAGCATCTGGAATGAACTCATTATTATTTTCAAAGATTTCTCCTATCAGATTTTCATTTTTATATTCTGGATCAGCCAGATAAAAAAGATGTATAAACTCTGGTTCTTCATTTTCATAACGCACGTCTCCATCCTGTAAATAATTTTCTAATTCTTCTTGATTGAATTTAGTAGGTTCTATATCATTGTTTAGTACTTCTATTCTAAAAGAGTTTTCTTTAGTATCCTGCAAAAAGAAGGGGAGTTTGTTATTTAAGTGATTATCTTCTACTGAAATATCCATTGGTTTTAAATAGTCCATTATTGAGATCCCAACTTTTCCCTTTAAACTATTATTTTGTATCAATGATCCTTCACCAGCCCAGTTTTCAATACCGGCAATTTTATTAAATTTTATTTCATTATCTTCTATTTTAATTTCATTATCTTCATTCCATTCCCAGGTCTCAAAGGGAGTCTCTTTGGGTTTGATTAAAATACCGGCAGAATTGTTATTATTAATAACATTTTCTCTGGCTATAATTGATGCATTAGAATTCATGATTCCGTGAATTTGATTTTCTTTTATAGAATTATTCTTTAGAGTAGAATGGCTTTCATTGTTTATATATACTCCATTATTTTCATTTTCAATAATTTTATTGTTGATAATTTCTGAAGTGCTATCTTCAAATATTTCTATTCCATTATTATTGTTATTTGTAATCTCATTATTTTCAATTAAAGAATCACTGGATTTTTCTATTTTAACACCTGGATAATCTTCAGCTAACCCATTATTATTAATCCTATTTTTTATTATTTCAACGTTACTCTCAATACCTATAATGCCAAAATAATCGTTATTTTCAATTATATTATTTTCAATTGTTATTTTTTCAGAATTCTCTATGTGGATTGCATTACCTTCAGATTCGGTAATTTCGAAATCTTTTAATGTTACTCTTTTATTGTCAAAAATAGATACTGAAGCATTGATTTCTGTTTCATACTCTTCTTCAGCGATTAAAGTTAGCTCTTCAAATTCAAAATCATCATTGATTATTATTTCCTGATCATAACTGCCTTTTTCTAATTCTATTATAGCTTTATCATCTTCACTTAAGTTTTCAAGTATCTCAATTAACTCACTAACTTCACTCGCTGTTTCAGTGATGGGTTCATCTTCTCTAACAGCTTCCTCTGTCTCACCTGAATCACAGGCTGAGAACGATAAGATTAACATAATAAGCAAAGTAAATATTAAAGATAATTTTACTATTTGCTTCATCGATTTATCACCTCTTATAAATTCAATTAAAGAGCTATGTTGATTTTCCTGCATTTTTTGCTGTGTTATTTTTGTTTTATTTGCTATAAATTATTCCTTAGAATAAGGAGGAAACTTTTCGTTTTTATATAATTTATTTAATAGATTAAAGTTTAATAATTTCAGGAGGTGTTAAAGATTAATTTCAAAAGAACTTTAAAGTTTTCGTTTTTACTATTACTTATTTTATTGGTGGGTATTGCTTTTACTGCCTGTGATTTAGGAACAAATGATGAAGTGGGGCCTGATGGGCCAGAAGAGAGTTATAATATTTCTGGTCAGGTTGTGGATTTTTCAGGTGATCCAGTCGATGATGCTACTATTGTTATTTCGGAAGAAGAATCCATTAGCGTTGATGATGACGGCAACTGGCAGGCCTCTGGATTGACTGGAGAAAATAAGGTTGAACTGGCTGAAGATGGCCTGCCTGAAAGTTATACAGTTTCAGATGGTGAAAGCGACCTTGAGTTTTTAATGGTGAATTTGCCAGATGTTGAGGCTGATGAAAATAATATACAATTAAAGATGGAAGAATTGACTTCCGATGAATTTGAGGGGCGTTTAGCTGGGTTATCTGGTGCTAAGGATGCTGAAGAATTTATCTATAATTATTTCGATGAATATAATCTTGAGAAATATCCAGAAAAGGATAGCTATAAGCAGGAATTTAATCATTATGTTTATTATCCCAGACAAGGCTCAACATCATTAATGCAAATTGTCAATGAAGAAGACTCAGTAATAAGGGATTTTGAACCATTAAAAAATTTTATTCCTAGAAATTCTTTTGCCCCGGCGAGCTTAAATAAAGACATTAACTCTGCTGAAATACATATATATGATGGGGACATAAACGAAAAGCATGAAGATAATGTCTTGCTGGTTCCCGAAAATGAAGCTTTCAGTACCGAAAAGATTTATGCCAGTGATAATAAAACTCAAATTGAGGCTACTGGAGTAAATGAGGATTATCCAATTCAAAGTATTCTTGCTGAAGCATCTGATAATGGAGTAGCTGGAGTTATAATCAGGGATTATACCCCAGAAAATCATAATTACTTATCTAGAACAGTTTCAGTTGATGATAGTCATGATTATCAAAGCGAACATCCTGCAGTATTTTCAGCTGATTCTAATACTTATCAGCAATTAAAGCAGGACAGTAAAGATGAAGACTTTGTGAATATAGAGATAGATTACAAGTTCGAAGAGGTTACATCTAATAATATAGTTGGATATATTGAAGGTGAATCTAATGAGACTTTAATAATTGGAGCTCATTTTGATCATGCTGGTTTTGGCTACAATGAATATGAAGAAAAGGTGATATATCCTGGTGCTCTTGATAATGCAAGTGGTACAGTAGCGATGATGAAGCTGGCTAAATATGCATCTGAATTTGGTACTCCAGAAAAAAATTTAGTGTTTGCTGGTTTTAATGCAGAGGAACTGGGGCTTAAAGGTAGCCGTTATTTTGTAGACGAGCTATCACAAATGGATAATATTCAATATATTAATTTGGATATGATTGATGACCCCATAGGGTTATATAATCAGGAAGATAAAGAAGTTCCTTTAGTGGCAAAGCTTGACAGAATATTTTTCGAGGGAATGGACTTAGAAGGAGAAAGTGTTGAAGACAGAATTAATAGCGACAATTTGTCTTTTTCTAACCATCCGGATGTTGAATATAAAGATGTAATGGCATTATCTAAACCAGATATAGATGAAGTTATTCATACCCCTGCAGACGACATGGAAGCTGTTGATGTTGATAATATATCTGAAATTGTTGATGGTTTACTTATCTATCTTTATAATTTAGCTTATTAAAATAAGTGCTAGGGTAGTTAGATTACCTGTCAAATTCATAAAGTTAAAATGACAATCAAATCATAAGCAATAAAAAAACAGGCCTAGCTGAGAAATATCAACTAGGTCTGTTTTTTTGATCTTCATAATTTGCCGTGCACATCGACATTTGTCGGTGCGCCAGGATCAAAAAACCAACCAACCGGGTTAAAATCGAAAACAAACCAACCAACCGGGTTAAAATCGAAAAATGTCGCAGTTTGCGCTAATCAAGATGATTGCGCTGTCTGCAAAGATATAAAGCAATTGAATTTGCTTCGACAAAAAGCGAGCACAAACCGGTTAGAGTGATGAAATATTGTTTAACTTATGATGAAATTGTGATGAATAGACCCATTTAAAGTAATTTGACTATAAATGAGTCGATTTTGAGTTATTTGGAATAAATTATTAAGTCGACAAAAATCGACTTTTACCGGGTTGGTGTCGAATTCATTACCGGGCTGGTGTCGAATCCAAAAGCGCAAAAGAGGTGTGAATATCAAAGCAAAAGTTAATTTTTCTGTTTCATATTTACAGGAATTGTGATAAAATTACAGTATAGAAATAAAAAATAGTAATCAAAATTAATGTTTAAAGTAAAAATTAATGTTTAAATTATAAAATTAAAATTAAAAATTAAAAAATTAGCATCTTAATTTACCTTTAAACAATAATGATTAACTTTGAACAATAATGATTAACTTTAAAACTTTGAACAATAATGATTAGATTTAACTTTGAACAATAATGATTAACTTAAACAATAGTGTTAATTTATAATTT
>PWGL01000075.1 GCA_003554465.1 Candidatus Pacearchaeota archaeon | reverse complement strand
GGAGCGATAAAGCAATCCAGCCGCCCAAAAATACAACCGGTCCAACAATTCCGGCTATCCAGAGGTATCGGGTCCTATCATCGCGTTTAGCCATGATATAAGCTATATATTTATTGTATATAAAGTATTCTTATTTTTGTGTACTTGGCACTTACTTTCATGCTAAATACATACCTCACACTCTGAAAAGGCCTGAGAGAATCTCTGCGTGATACAAAGAAGTTTGTTTACGCTGTATCACAGCCAGATGTAACTTTATTATTTCTAGGTTAAACGAGAAGATTAAGATATAAAAACCAGCTCGGTAACTGCGTGATAACCAATCCACGTTCTTGCTTATGTGGTTATACAGCAGCAAGTCGGGAAAATCAGTTGGCCAAAAATTCGCCTCCCCAGTACTAGTTGGGGCCTCTTGAACCTTCAAAAGGAGTAGCCATATACCTACTGCCGGCAATATAAATAGCTGTGCGTTGGCTACTACTATAATAGTATCCAGCAATGGGGTAACCTATGAGCTCAACCACTCTTGAATTTACACTATTTCTTCAACTTTAATATATTCGTCAAATCATACTGTTTTTGCACCAGGTCGGTAGAGTTATACAACAAGTACCTTATTTTTTGACCTAAACTTTTTTCTCGTATGACCCTTGCACGGAGGCGTGCACTATTTTCACGGATATACAAGGGTGGAGGTATACCGTCTATCTTTATGTTTTCCGGGCACGCCTTTTTTTGAAAGAGAAAATAAATATCCATTCTAATCATTTTATCAGTAAATTGAAGTGAATTTAAAATCTTTTGAACACCTATAAACGCCTAAAATGCCATTGTAACTGGTTGCAAAAATAACCTCTTGGTCGGATGCGGGCGTTCGTCTTTATACTAAACTTGCTTTACTGCGTGCGTGTCTCTTTTATTATATACTACGTAAATAATAGAGTTATCCACTACTATATCCTAAACTATATCCACAACTTGAGTATCCTTTCTTTTATATACGCTGGAGAAATAATTTAGGTATTGATACTACGGTTAGAGTAGACGAATCCAAGGTACCAATATGGGCTCAATTAACGGATATCGGCATATACTTCGTGGACTTTTCACCGGGTGGGTCGCCTTTATACTTGTTACTTGTTTTTACTGCGTGTGCCCGTGTCTCCATTATTATTTACTACGTAAATAATAACGCCTCCTCATAACGTTTACCTAATGAGTACACCTCTACACTTTAACCTATCCTTAGTTTTTTATATATCTGGTAATAAATTAACTACTGAAGATGGCTAAAATAAACAAATCCAAAATACCAATATGGGCTGAAATAGCAGATGCCGAGATTCACTGTATAGGCTACCCCCTCCTCGAATGTAAAGAGTGCGGATATGTCTGGCTTCCAAGGATACAGAAGGGTGAAACCCAAGAGGATTTACCAGAAAGCTGTACCAACTGCAAGAGAGAGTTGGACTACGGTGATGATATGGAAGAATTCTATATCCCAGAGGAGCCTCCGAGGTAACTTTACGCTTACAAGACGTAAACTCTGTGGGTAAGCTTACCTGTTTAAGACAGGTAAACTCGACGAAACCTTACCTGTTTAAGACAGGTAAACTCTGCGGGTAAACTTTTATAAGTTTAAGGTTTGATATGATCAGATGCCAAGGACCAAAAGGAAGAACAAAGACATATCTATGACATGCTTGCTGTCCTCCACCTGGATTTTTTATTTTACTCTTGTGTTTTTTTGCTTAGGTATTTACTTGGACTTTTATTGGACTATGCTATAATCGTCCTATTTTTTAAAATTTTCTTAGAAGTTGTATAGTATTCATGATCAATTAGTCTGTAGAATTAAATCTGGTAGTTTGCCGGACCAATATATTAAGCTATAAAAAATTCCTTCATTCTGAGAAGTAGTCTAAATCAATTTTTTCGTAGTTTGATTTTGTATTGACTCCCAGGTTGTTTTCTATCATTAGCTCGACCAATTCATCACCATCGATTAGCGCAAGTTTTGGATTGTTCTCAGCAGTTTGCTTGGCCTGCTTTGTAAAGCTAGACAGGGTAAAATCAAACCTTGGAAGCATTCCAAAGCCTAAACATAATGAAATTTAAGAATTGTTTAAATCACGAGGTCGGAATATAGAAAGCCCTATTGTAGAAGAAGCATAGTGGGGATGAGATGCTTAAAAAAATAGAGTCGGCGCGTCAACAGAGCTAAGTTTAAATTTATTCGTTGCATCGAGATCTTCTAAGAGCCATTCTGGCTCGAAGGCGGGTGAACTTGGACGTTTTAGTAGTAGTTGTCACTCATACTGACAAGCCGAAGTTTCAAAATCACAAAAGAGGCTTAAAGATTTTTGAGGAAGTTCTAACTGCTCCAGTGTTTTTGGTAGGATTGGAAACCTAAACTATCCCGATGATTTCATGAATCATGTAGATTTTATTTTTTGAAAACAAAAGTCTGTAAGGGGTTTAAGGTGTGGATAAATATAAAGAAAAGAGATTTTTTTGCTCATGACATAAGTTCCGAAATTAATACGGTAAGGGATTTGGCCTCTTATGAAGAAAGTACAGAAAAGGGGTATGAAAATAAGATCAGGTCTGATTACAGGGGGAAGGATTATACGTATATTCCATTCGTCTCAGAGGAAAAATTTTTCAACATGGAAGCCAACGAGCTAAAAAATATTAAAAAAGACCAAATCGTAGAGAAAAAAACTCATTTGATGGATGTAATGGATTCACTTACTAAAAATAATTTCCTATTAACGAAAAATCGAGATTATACGGAAGATTATGGTATTATAACTTTAGCAGATATTAACAAGAGGCCTGTTAAGGATATGATATACCCAACTCTTTCCGAGTTGGTATTACAACTTTCAAAAAGGATAAAAAATAAGTACGAAAGTGAAGACTTAATAGGTAACATAGGGCCCTATACTGTAGGGAACTGGTACAAACAGAAAATAAATAATGCAAATCTTCATTTGGCGGAATATCTCACTCTTGGTGATATTAAAGGTGTTCTAAGAGGAGATGATGGATTACAAAAAGACTGTAACTTCGCTAACAAGACTGAGGTATCTGATTGCTTGGGTTCAATAATAAGACTAAGAAACCGTGTAATGCATGGGAATAGGACCTTTGCTAGCAATAGAAAAGAACTCAAAAAAAATATTGAAAGCATAAAAACAGCTGAAAGCAAGGTAAAAGAGTTGAAAAATTAATACAAGAAATATCCAAAAATACTAGTTAACAAAAAAATAGGTCTAAAAATTTAAGAAAACTCTAGTACACCGATATTACAATAATAAAGCTAATTCGGGCCGGTTGAAAAGTAGATATGTTAGTCATTTAACCTAAACAAATATAATACTTTCATTAAACCATCGGTTACTTTTATATATCATGCTTTCTAAACTAAAAATGATGGAATTATTAGATATCAAAGAAGGAAAGAATCAGCTGGAAGTCTTATCTATAATAGCTGAAGATCAGATAGATGTGGAAAAGGAAGCACCGAGGCAGAAGTACATAACAAAGAGGTCAGTATTATCAAAAGGAGCAGTATCCAACAACTGCAAGAAGCTGGTAGATGAAGGAGTGCTAAGGGAAGAAGATAGTAAGTACTACATAGACCAGAAAATCTTGGACCTCTACAAGGAGTTTGTGGAAGCATATTTCGTTAGGGAGGTTCCAGAAGGTGAGTTCAAGGAAGAGATAGAAAACGTTAATGAAATTAAAACAGAATCCAGCGAAAATGTTGATGAAATATTTGAGTGGTTTGATGCAGAACTGTTTGATCTAATACTTTTCGTATTATCAGAGAGCAGGACCAAAAAGGTGAAGATAAAAAACCTGAGAGAGGTATTTCTAAACGTTAACCAGGTTTTGATCTCTACCGGGTATAAACTGCTCACTGATTGTGGTGATGATGCTTTTGATGATAGTAGTGTAAAAGATGCAGAAAAGAGGCAAAAACTAATAAAGTTTTGTTTATCTTTGGATGTGGAAAGAAGATACGTAGAGAGGTTCCTCAACACGATTCCTTACGATATCGACATGTCAAGGTTAATAGAAGATTTTAGTAGTATCTTTGAGTGACTGTTATTAAAAAATTAAAATTGGAAATACGTTTTAAATATAATTTAATAAATGGTGGTTAAATGGAAAAGAAACTAGATATAGATAAACTTGATAACTTTTTATTTCGGTGTGCCGACATCATTAGAAACACGGTAGATAAGACCGATTACAAGGATTATATACTACCTTTGTTTTTTTACAAGATAATCAGCGATACATACAGGGACAAGTTCGAAGAGATGGTGGAGAAGTACGGAAGCGAAGATGTTGCAAGGGACCCGGCCTTCCATGATTTTCAAATACCTGAAGGATACATGTGGGAAGATCTTAGAAATCAAACCGAGAACATAGATCAGTTCATAAACGAGGCGTTTGAAAAAGTAGAGAAGGAGAATCAAGACAAACTAGGTGGAGTTTTCAGGGCAGATTACGTCGGAGCAGATGGTCTCAGCGACTCTATATTAAAGGAGCTCGTGGAGCATCTAAGCAGCTACAACTTGAGCAAGGAGAGAGTGGATCCAGACGTCTTAGGGCATGCATACATGGATCTGGTTAAACACTTTGCACAGGAAGAGGGTAGAGAGGGTGGTGAATACTTCACTCCTCCAAAGATAGTAGAACTCATAATAAAGCTGATAAATCCACACGAAAAAGGGGCCAGCATATACGATCCAACCTGCGGTTCCGCTGGAATGCTGATAGAGGCGGCCGAACACTTCTCAGATAAGGATATGGATCCTTCTACCCTTCGGTTGTTTGGTCAAGAGCTGAATCCTGACATATTTGCGATAGCAAAGATGAACATGTTCATACACGATTTGAACGGTACAATAGAGAGGGAAGACACATTAAGAAATCCGCAGTTCAAGGATAACAGCAGCCTGAAGCAGTTTGATTATGTTGTCGCTAATTTCCCATTCTCTACTAAGAATTGGGGTAAGGAAGAGCTGAAAGATGATACTTTCAATAGATTCGAGTACGGTATGCCGCCCAAAAACAGGGGAGATTTTGCCTTCATACAGCACATGCTGAAATCCTTGAACGAAACCGGTAGGATGGGCGTAGTTGTACCACATGGAGTTTTGTTTAGAAGCAGGAGTGAGCAGAAGATAAGGAAAGGAATTTTGGAAGACGATTACTTGGAAGCAGTTATAGGGTTGCCCGAAAACCTCTTTCAAAATAATTCTATTCCATGTGCGGTAATGATATTCAACAAGGAGAAACCTGAAGACAGGAGTAAAAAAGTTCAGTTCATACATGCAGCGGATAAAACAACGCACAAAACTGATGTTAAAATCTATGAAGGGCAAACAAATCAAAATAAATTAACAAAAGATGGCGTTGAAAAAATTGTTGATACTTTTCAAAATCTAAAGAATGAAGAAAAACATAGTCGAGTAGTTGAATTCGAGGAAATTCAGGAAAACGACTACAATTTAAACATTGCCTTGTATGTGGATACTACCGAACCAGAAGAAGACATAAATGTGTCTCAAGAACTAGAAAAACTTAAGGATTTAAAACGTGAACGAGAAGAAATTGAACAAAAACTACAAAAACACATGGAGGCACTTGGTTATGAATAGACAGGTTAGGCTATATGACTCAACTAGGGATAAATCGGATGAAAAATCAAGTGATAATAGAAAGTGGAGAGAAATTAAACTTTCCGAAGTAATTGAAAGGAAAAAAAGAAGAGTTAAAGATTCTAAAGAAAAAAAGCTTCCAGTACTAAGTATAAGCAATACTGACGGTTTTACTCCTTCTGAAGAATATTTTGATCGGAAAGTTTTCAGTGATGAAATTTCAAACTATAAGGTTGTTAAAAAAGGAGAATTTGCTTATAACCCAGCTAGAATAAATGTTGGATCAATAGCATTACTCGAGCATTTTGAAGAGGCAGCTATAAGCCCCATGTATGAAATTTTTTCATTAAAAAATGAAGTAAACGAAAAATATTTTCAGTATTTTACTGAATCACACAGAGCTCTCCAGTTTTTTAAAAGATTTGCAACAGGATCAGTTAGACAAACTTTAAATTTTAGTAATCTATCTCTAATTAATTTCGAAAATCCACCTCTTCATGAGCAGAGAAAAATTGCTAGTGTTTTCTACAATGTAGATCAGGCTATTCAGAAAACCGAGGAGATTATAGAGCAGACTGAACGAGTCAAAAAAGGAGTGATGCAGGACTTATTCACAGAAGGATACTTTGACCATGCAAGGATTGTTGGAGTTGAGGAATTGAAAACGGGCTCAGGTTCAATTAATACGAGCTTGGATGAAACTACGATCGGTCAAATACCTGGAAGTTGGGAATGTAAGAGATTAGAGGAAGTAACAAACGACTCATCTTACGGTGCAGCCGAATCAGCCGAGAATTTCGATCCAGAAAAACCGAGATATATTCGTATTACTGACATTAGCGAAACTGGATTGCTTAAGAGCGAAGAAAAAAAGAGCTTATCTAAGAAGAAAGCTAAAAAGTATTTGTTAAACCCTGGGGAACTTCTTTTTGCCAGAAGTGGAGCTACTGTAGGGAAAACATTTCTATACACTGAAGAAAATCCCGAAGCAGTTTATGGAGGATATTTGATAAGATTCAAACCCGACAGAAACATTATACTTCCAAAGTTCTTGTTTTACTACACTCAAACAAAAAACTATAGAAAATGGGTTGAAAGAGTAACAAGGAAAGGCGCTCAAGAGAATATAAATGCACGAGAATATTCAAGCATTTTGTTACCTGTTCCTCCGATAGAAGAGCAGAAAAAAATAGTTGATGTTATAGATAGTTTCTATGAGAAAGAAAAACTGGGGACTCAGTTTATTGAAAATTTAAATAGTCTCAAAAAGGGTTTGATGCAGGATCTTCTCACTGG
>PWGL01000073.1 GCA_003554465.1 Candidatus Pacearchaeota archaeon | reverse complement strand
TTATTATTTTCTTGAGAAGAGACACTTAAGGCTAAACTAACCACTAATACTAAAGTCAATAACAGTACACCTATCTTTTTCATATTACCTCATAGAAAAGTACATTTAAAACCTTTTCGATGATATATTTTTGAGATAAAAAATATTATAGCAATTATATGTTAAAACATTTGTCTTTCAAATTACAATGTCTACACTTGTTAAAATTGCTCTGTATTCTGGGAGGCTCGTCAAAATTCTTTATCTCATTTGCTATATGGAAAACCTTATCTTTTAACTGCTGATCTATTTCAAGTTCTTCTCTACCTGCCTTGCTCTCTATAATTCCTTTTTTAATAGATTTTTCAAACTTATTTTCTAGCAATAAGGCATATGCTGCTAGTTGTATCTTATCGGATAAATAAATATCTTTTTTTGTCTTAATCTCATAAGGTACAATTTCTTCATCAAGCTTAACCCTGTCTATTTTTCCTTTCAGGCCTAAATTTTCAGAAACAATCTTATATTCTGTCCTGTATTTAGGTTTTAAGTTTTCCCACAAATCTTTCCCAAGAAAACCCTTATTCAAACCTTCTTTTATAGACTCAATTCGCAATGAAATTTCTTTCTCCATAAAATTTAGGACCCCTTCCATAAGTTGCTCATCCTTAATCCTAAATGAATTTAACAATTTTAGATTTTGGTTAGCTACCTCTTCAACCATCTCTTTCAATTTATTGTTGTATATATTCTCTATCTCTTCCTCGCTTATATTATCTTCTATCTCTTTCACAATATTTTCTTCATTATTACTAAATTTTTCAAAAACTTTATGTTTTAACAAACCCAAAATCATTTTCTGGCTAGCCTCTTCTTTAATACCTTTGACTTTCTTAAGATAAACTTTTCTTGGACAGAACAAGTATGAGGAAATGTCTGTCACGTTTATAAGTGTCATTTTATACCTGCCATGATTTTATTTTTTCTTCTCATTTTTCTTTCTTGGCTTATCTTTTTTATTTTTCATTTTTGCAAATTGCTTCCTGACAGTATAGTTTATAGGGTTTTTAATTTTCTTGCATGTATTGTCAGGGGTGCATACACCTATTGCCTTATAATTCTCTTTATCGCAATTTGGAGGCAAAACTGATTTGTTATTCTTATTCCAGCTTATCTGGCTAGTTATATATCCCTGCTTCAGCCCTTTCTTTTTCTTTTTATTCTTCTCATTCCACTCATCAAGTTTTTCCTCTATCTCCTCAAAATTCATCCCTACAGATCTAAAATAGCTCATTAGAATAAATAATGCTCTTTTCTTACCGTCCTTAACTCCTTGCAATATATTTTTAATGCATGGAGGGTATGTGATATTTTTCTTATCTATTCTGATATTTTTAAAATCTTTGCTACTTTTCTTCTTTCTTGGTTCTTCTTTATGCCAGTCTAAAGCTGCAGTAACTAGCTCTTTAGCCTCATTTTCTCTTGCTTCCGGGTAAAAATCTCTCGCCTCTACCCCTAATGCCTTGGCAGATTTTGGCTGGAAATCTTCGATGTCTTCTTTATTTATAACTATGCTCGCCAACCCTTTTTCATGTAAGGAGTAAGGAGCCCTAAATAAATGTCTACTAGAAACTAACACTATGTCTAAATCCATAAGCTCAAATAAATCTATTTCTGTTGTGGTCGAAAAATTGTCAGGAAAATCTTCGTTATTTTTATTGCAGCTTTCACAATTATAATAAGGCTTATCTATTTTAATTTTATACTTCTCCTTGCATTCTGGACATTTATAATCTTTATATTTTTCCTTAATTTTTTTCTCCTCACGGCCACATGAGGGGCAATGGTATACAATTAATCTGCTTTCTTTAGATATTTTATTGCAGCTCTTACATTTAACTCCTTTTTTTATATCTACATTCTTGAACTGGGAGAAAAAATCTTCAGGCAGATTTTTTTCCATCAGTCTTTCTGAATAATATCTAAGATAACTAGCTATTTTTCTAGGTAGGTCCGGAAATAAATCTTTTGTCTTATTCTCCCCTAGTCTTTTTGGGAAAGCTTTCCACGGAACCAGAATATGCATACCTTTTGATCCTGAAAACTTTATCCCTATATTCTCTACCCCGTGCTCATTTAGTGAGTCTACTACTGCCTTAGCAGCTTTCTTGCTATAGTCAAACCATTCACAGTCAATGTCTATAACTAAATCCCATCCTTCCCTTAAATAATTCTTCTCTTCCTCACTCATACCTGTAGATAATTTTAAGGGGTCCTTCCAATGTTCTTCACTACAGTGAAAAGAAGTGAAGCCTTTCTTTACCTGCTGTATTACATCTGAAGGGTAGTCTAATGAGTCGGGCCTTTTTCCAAAGCTATCCTGATGCCTAGCCACAGTTTCTCTTTTCTTACAGAAATTATATATAGCCTCCTGAACATCTTTCCTCGAATAATAAGTTAGTGCCAATTTTTTTATTTTGTTTTTCATTATATAATATTGTATTTATTTGGTTATTATAGCTATCCTAATATTTTCTAATAATTTCCCTTATTAATATGTAATCATATATCTTTGAAAATAACAAAGCTTTTAAATCTTTATTTCGATATGTATTTATGCAATTGAAATTAGACTATCCAAAAATACTTACAGAAAACATAAGCCTTATATCTGAGCTAGTCACAGAGGTAAAAATGAGGGTTGATGAAAATGGCCTAGGTATCACAGCTGTTGATCCTGCAAATGTGGCTTTAACAAATTTCCAATTACCAAAGAAAGCATTTTCCCAGTTTGAGGTTGAAGAAGAAGTTTTAGGTATATCTTTAGATAACTTAAAGTCTGTTTTGAAAAGAGCAGGTAAAAATTCATCAATTATCTTGAAGAAAAATGACAATAGCTTAACTATTGAGATTCATGACAAGATAAAAAGAGAGTTTAATATTTCATTAATCAATATTGAGCAAGAAGAGAAAGAAATGCCAGACCTAGAATTTTCATGCAAGGTTAAAATGGCCTCTGAAGATTTTTCCCAGGCAATAAACGACTGTAAAGTTGTGGCCGACTCTTGCTCATTTGCAATATCTGAAGACAATTTCATTATATCTGCAAAAGGTCTAAATTCTATGAAATCTGAGTTTAGTAAGGATGAAGTTTTTATTGAGGGTGAGAAGGGCCAGGCAAAATACTCTTTAGAATATTTAGAGAAGATTGTTCAAGCTTCTAAATTGTCAGATAGCGTGTCTATAAATTTCTCTGATGACTATCCTTTAAAATTAGAATTTCAAAATGACAGGATGGAGTTGGCATTTGTTTTAGCTCCTAGAGTTGATACCGAAGAGTAAATTTATCTTCCTTTAGGGTTTTGTTGAAGGCACCTACTAAGTCTTCCAATTTTAAATGGTTATTATCAACTATCTCTTGATTTATATATTTAAATTCTAGCTCGTTACCTTTTATTTCTGCTTTCGCGAAAATATCTTCAAACTCGTGGTCCCATTTTCTTATAGGTATTTTTTCCAACTCATCTAACTTATCATAAGGGGTGCTGTCTCTACAAGAAGGGCCAAAAGAATATTTTAAATGTACATAATCATAATTAGAGAACTCTAACATATTCCCCAGATATATTAACATCTAGGGAGACTTTCCTTTCATCGCTGTAAGGAATATTTGAAAATTCCATAATTTATTGGGTTAAATTGATTATATAAATTTTTCTATGCTAAATTGCTTCAAATATGATCATACATAACTACAATAGTTTACTAAAAATATAGTGACAAATTTTATAAACCTATTTATTCTAAATAGTTTATGGATAAAAGAGGTTGCAATACTATTTTTGGTAATTATACTAGCTTGGTTGTTAGACTAAAATCCCAGATAACTATTTTTACAATAATAAGTATTTTATTGGTCGGAGTCATTATTGGCTTAATATTATGGAGAGGAGAATTAGTTGCAGATATAATTGATGGAGATATGCCTCAACCTCAAACAGAGGTTAGGAGTTGTACAGAAGAGGTTGTTTACGAGGCTATAGAAAAAATGTTGCCTCAGGGAGGATATGTTGAGCCTAGTAATTATAGATTGTATCAGGATGATAAAATTGAGTATTTATGTTATAACAAGAATTATTACCGGCCTTGTATTAATCAAGAGCCTATGTACATAAATCATTTAGAAAGTGAGATACATAACTATGCTAAAGATGAAGTAGAGGCTTGTTTTGATTCTATTATTGAAGAGTATGAAGATAGAAACTATGAAATAAATGAAAACCCTTTAAGCCTAGATATAGTGTTAAGGCCAGGACAAGTTAGAATTAATTTGAATAAAACTGTTGAAATCAGTAAAGAAGATGTAAGTGTTAAGTATAAAAAAGATAGCTATGTTCTTAACTCCCCATTATATAGTCTTGCCATTGTTGCCCAAGAAATAGCTAGCCAGGAAGCTCAATATTGTAACTTTGAATATTTAGGTTATTCATTATTGCATCATCAATATGATATAGAAAAAATCCAGGTAGGTAGCGGTCAGACAGTTAGTAGTATTTATAAAATTAGAGATAAAGCTACCGACAAGACACTAAATATGGCTGTAAGAAGTTGTGCCATGCCGGGGGGTTTGTGATGATTGAAAAAAATAATTTGATGGGAAGAAAAGCAAGAATTAGTTATTTGCAAATATTCATACTAATTCTTTCTGCTTTTGCATTCTCATATATTGTTTATCAGTCAGTGCAGCCATTAGAAGAGTCTCTTGAAAATACTTCAGAGAATTTAGATAACAATGTCTATTACGAGTCAGAATATGAAGAAAACGAAGTTAATTCTCAAAATAGTCAAGAAGTTTCCACACTTAAATTATTGATAGATATTATATCTTCCTGGGTAGATAGAGGGGGTTTAAACTTGGCTAGTGCTGAGGAAGACTTAGTTATAAATTGTTGTCCAAAAACAGATAAAGGTGCAATATGTCAGGATGTCCCTTCAAATTATGAAAATTGTGCTGAAGATCTTGTTCCTGCAGAATGTGAGCAACTAGAAAGGTGTGAACTAGGTTGCTGTTTTGATCCAGAAGAGGGTTTATGTACTGAGAAATCTACAAGAGAGAAATGTGAGGGCCAAGGAGGAGAATGGTTTAATGACCAAGATTGCAACATTAGACAATGTCAGCTAGGTTGTTGTATTTTAGGTTCAAATACTCAATTTGTAACTAGTCGAAGATGTGAGTCATTAACAGATATGAAAGGTTTAGACTTTGATGGAGAAAGGGTTGATTTTAAGCCAAACATAAATACAGAGATAGAATGTCTAGGCCTATCAGAACAGCAGGAAGAGGGCGCATGTATTATAGGAGGTGATAATGAAAACAGAGGTTGTAAAAGAATGAGTGGTAAAGAATGTGTAAAAGAGACAGGAGATTCAAGAAATTTTTATGAAGGACAATTGTGTACTAATCAGGATTTAAATACAGTTTGTGAGCCAACTAAGGAAACTACTTGCGTCGAAGGCGAGGAAGAGGTTTACTTTGTTGATTCCTGCGGTAATATTGCAAACATTTATGATGCCAATAAAGTTGATCCTTTCAATAGAGAATATTGGTCAGAAATAAAAAGTAAAAAAGAAAGCTGCAATCCTTTCTCAGGTAATATTGATTCTAGTAGTTGTGGAAATTGTAATAGGTTTGGTGGTTCTTTTTGTGGTGATGCAGATGAGTCTAATGTTGATCCCGAATATGGAGATAAAATTTGTAGAGATATGAATTGTGATGATGCCCCTGCAGTTGTTGATGCCGAAGGTGATGTTTTAGAAAGAAAAGATAGGAAATATGGTGAGAGTTGGTGTGTTTATGATTCTACTATAGGGGAAAGCCGGGACACTGTCGGGTCAAGACATTGGAAGTATTATTGCTATGATGGCGAGGTTAAAATTGAGCCTTGTGCAGATTATAGGCAAGAAATATGTGTAGAGAATGTAGGTGAGGGGGAAGGAGGAGAATTTAGCCAGGCAGGTTGTAGGGTTAACAAATGGAGAGATTGTTTAGATTATAATGACCTTATAGATGATGATGATGAAGAGTTCAAAGAGAAATGTGAGCAAAATACAGATTGCTATTTGGAAAAATTTGACTTTGGCGAGGGATATGAATTTCACAGATGCCTGGCACATTATCCCGGAGGTTTTGAGTTAGATGTCTCGGGAGACAGAAGCGAGGTAAATACAGGTATTTGTAGGACAGCAGATTTTGAATGTACAGAAGTAGAGGTTAAAAGATTTTACTCTGACGGAAGTTTTGGTGGGTGGGAGACAGTGGCAGGAGATGACTGTGACTCACAAAGTTATACTCAGCAAATGAATGATTATTGTAAATCTTTAGGAGATTGTGGAGGCTATATTAATATTGTGGGAGAGGAAGATGATGCCTATAGAAGTGATGCCCCAGATATTAATTTGAATCAATATAGCAGTAATAAAGATCCTGTAGCTGATCAAAGCGCAGATCCTGGTGAACTGCCTGACTCAATAAAAGCTCAAATTTATGGAGGAGATTATGAACCTGAAGATAAGGCTAAATATGTGTGGCAATGGGTAGGAAGCATTGCAGGAGCTACTGGAGGGATAGCATTTTTACTACCTGCCACTGCATCTGTAACTACTCCCACTACAATTGGGACTGTAATTCCTTGGGCTCCTCAATATATAACAACTCAAACTGCTACTATCTGGCCAGCAGTAAGTAACGCTTTTCTTTCAATAGGGGCAGGAGCAATAGCAGGATATTTTATAGGTGAGATGTTTGGTTTGGAAGGTGATGCTTTAATCTTAGCGACTGTCGCGGGAGCAGCTGTGGCATTAGTGGCATCTATTGGAGCGACATTAGGTTGGTGGTCTACCAGTTGTCTCGTATGGGGTGCTGCAGCATTAATATGTTTAGCAATAATTGCAGTTATAGCTTTATTGATAGATTGGTGGGGAATAGGGGAAACTAGGGAAACCACTTATAGATTTGAATG
>PWGL01000052.1 GCA_003554465.1 Candidatus Pacearchaeota archaeon | reverse complement strand
TTATTATTTTCTTGAGAAGAGACACTTAAGGCTAAACTAACCACTAATACTAAAGTCAATAACAGTACACCTATCTTTTTCATATTACCTCATAGAAAAGTACATTTAAAACCTTTTCGATAGAATAAATAAGTAGAAAATTAAGATTACTAAAATAATTACTTCTTTATATAAAACAAGATTCTCGCTATATAACTAAAATATTTTTCTTCATAATTGAAAATATCTATTTTAGATAATTATTGTGAAATTCCTAAAAAGAAAGTTAATCTAAAAAGGTTGGATATTTATTATTTTCAATTTGAAAAATCTCCTATCGGAAATTTTATAAACCTCTTTATTCTAAATGTTTTATGAATAAAAGAGATTGTAAGTCAAAAAATAGGTGTAAGTCTTTTAGTTTGAATACTTCTAAAGATTATAGAAAATTTATTTCTGATAAAAAGTCTCAGGTTACTATTTTTGTAATAATAGGAATCTTATTGGTGGCGACAATTATAGGTTTGATTTTATGGCGTGGAGAGATGATAGTAGATATTACTGATAGAGATATGCCTCAGCCACATAGTAGAATCAGAAGTTGTACTGAAGAATCTGTTTATGAAGCAGTTGATATAATGTTGCCCCAGGGAGGATATGTAGAGCCTAGTAATTATAGACTATATGAAAATGATAAAGTAGAGTATCTATGTTATACTCAAAATTATTATGAGCCTTGTGTTAACCAGGAAGCCCTTTATTTTAATCATTTAGAGAGTGAGATTCATGATTATGTAAAAGATGATGTTGAGGATTGTTTTGATTCCTTAATTGAAGAATATAAGGACCAGAATTATGATATTGATGAAGAAGATTTAGATTTAGAAATTGAATTGAGACCTGGACAAATTTTGGTAGATGTTGATAAAATTGTTGAAATGACTAAAGGAGATACTAGTGCTAGATATAGTGAAGATAGTTATGCAATTAATTCCCCATTATATGATCTAGCGGCTGTAGCTCAAGAAATAGTTAGCCAAGAGGCAAATGATTGCGGTTTTGATTATATGAGCCACTCAATATTGTACCATTCATATCAGGTAAGAAAAGATCAGGTAGGCGGGGGAGAAACTTCCAGTAGCATTTATAAAATAAAAGATACAACTACAGGTAAAACTTTAAATGTAGCAATAAAAAGTTGCATTATGCCAGGAGGATTTTGATGATTGAAAAAAATAATTTGATGAGTAGAAAAGCAAGAATAGGTTACCTGCAGATATTTATTCTCATCCTTTCCGCCTTTGCATTTTCCTATATAATTTACCAGTCTATTGAGCCATTAGAAGAGTCTATTGAAGAAGAAAATGATTTAGGAGATATTTCTTTGCTTAATTTTTTAACAGACATTATAACTTCGTGGGTAAATAGAGGGGGTTTAAACTTAGCGAGTGCTGAAGAACTAACGCACTGCTGTCCTCAAACAAAAACAGGAGCTTTATGTCAGAATGTTCCTTCAGATTATGAAGATTGTGATGAAAGTCTAAAGAGTGGAGATTGTGATTATTATGAAGAATGTTGGATGGGTTGCTGTATGGATTCTCGCCAAGGAACATGTTCCCCTATGACTCCTAAAGGAGAGTGTAATGAAGATGAAGGAGGAAACTGGGAACCGGATGAAAATTGTAACATTGAAGAATGTCAAAGAGGATGTTGTATTTTGGGTTCAAGTACGCAATTTGTTACAGGAAGAAGATGTGAAATACTGACCGATTTTAGAGGTTTAGATGAGGATAGAGTTGAATTCAAGCAAAATATAGATAATGAGATGGAGTGTTCGCGAGAGGCAGATAGACAAGACAGAGGGGCCTGTATTATTGGAACTGATGATATGTGGGAAGGTAGGGGCTGTGAAATGTCTACAGAAAGAGAATGTATAGATATGACTGGTGATGCAAATAATTTTTATGGTGGGCAACTATGTACTAACCCTGATCTAGACACAGATTGCGAGCCAACAGATAGAAGCACTTGCCATGAGGGAAAGATCTATTTTATGGATTCCTGTGATAATATGGCCAATATTTATGACGGCAGCATAAGTATTGACGAAAGTGATAAATATTGGCAAGAAATGAAAAGCGGTGAAGATATTTGTGGTCATGATTCTGCTAATATTGAAGATCCAGAATGTGGGAATTGTGACAGGTATAAGGGGTCTTTTTGTGGAGATGCAGAAGTTCCAGGAGAAGGTTTAGGAGAAGGGGACAAAATATGTAGGAATCTTAACTGTGAGGATGCCCCATGGGTTGTAGATGCAGAAGGGGATGTTCTAGAAAATAAAACCAGGTATCATGGAGATCATTGGTGTGTTTATGATTCAAAATTAGGTGAAGGTAAAGATACTGTTGGTTCAAGACATTTTAAATATTATTGTCTAGAAGGCGAGGTAGGAATAGAGCCTTGTGCAGATTATAGACAAGAAGTATGTGTTGGACACAGAGAAGAAATAGATGGAGATAATAGAAGCTCTGCACAATGCATGGTAAACGACTGGAGAAACTGCCTGGCTTATAATGATCCAGACGAGTATGATGAAGATGAAAAAGAAGATTTTTGTGAAAGAAATGAGTATTGTTATATGTTTGATGTTGACGTCGATGATTATTTTCACTTTGATGTTTGTATGCCTAAATACCCTTCTGGATTAGATAAGACAACAGAAGATGGAGAAGAAAAAGCAGAAGAACTTTGCGGAATTGCTAGTCAAACTTGTACAATGATTTTTCAAAGAAAACTCTCTGTTCGTTTGGATAGATTCACAACAAAGTGGGAATGTATAAAAAATTGCGATTGTGAAGATGGAGATTTTACAAGGCAAATGAATGATTTCTGTAAGTCATTAGGAGATTGCGGAGGGTACTATAATATTGTTGGAGAAGATGATGATGCATACTATGTTTCAGGTAGAGGTTCAGATGGTGTAAACCTAGAAGAAGACTATCAAAATTATACGACTCCTGTTAAAGGAGAAAAAATAAAGGTGGGAGATATAATAGAAAATTTTACTGATTTCCGTGTAGTACTAATGGAAGGACTGGAACCAGGACATGAGAGGTATAAAGATGGAGCATATAGATTTAGGCCATGGAACGTTAATCGTTGGGAAAGACCAATTTTTCTTGTAGCTTTTGTGCCTTATATTGGAGGAGCCCTTTTGGGATTGTATGTAGTAGGAATGATAATATGGGAACTTTTAGAATGGGGTCTTGGAATTGGAGAGACTAGAGAAAGAGATGTTAGGTTTAGATGTTATCCTTGGCAAGCCCCAGCCCATGGAGATGATTGCCATTTATGTAATGATGACTTAAAGCCATGTAGCCAATATAGATGCGAAAGTTTAGGACAGGCTTGTGAATTCATAAACGAAGGGACAGATGATGAAAAATGTATAGCTCATGATAATGATCACACTCCTGCTACTATCTCTCCATTGCATGAGGTTTCAGGAATTTTAGATTATACAGAAATTTCCAATGGCTTTGAAATTAGGGATGATGGAGAGTGTATTCAAGAATATGAAACAATACCTGTAGGTATAGAAACTTCGAATCTTACTCAGTGCAAATATGGTGTAGGTGAAAATGCTAGCGTTGCAAGTTACGGAAAACTAAAGAATATGAGTGGCTATTTTGGAGGAAATAGTTATCTAGAAGAACATAGTGAGAATATTACAATGCCTCCTCTTGAAGAGCTAGGTGTCTATGGATATGACCCCGATAGAACAGGAGATTATAATCTTTATATTAAATGTCAGGATTACTGGGGAAATAAAAATCCGGCAAATTATAACATAAATATCTGTGTTAGACCAGAACCAGATGATACCTCTCCAGAAATAAGAAGAATCAGGCCTGAAGAAGACTCTTATTTAGAATATGGCGAAACTCAACAATTAACAGAGTTATGGGTAAATAAACCCGCAGAATGTAAATGGGATTCTTATGATGTGAGTTATAATGATATGGAAAATAATATGACTTGCCATTGGAATTTTACAGATAGGGAAAGTTATGGATGGAGATGCCACGATAATTTTGATGTAGAGAATCAATCCATATTTTACTTTAGATGTAAGGACCAGCCATGGCTAGATCATGAGGAAGAATATGAAGACGATTATGAAAGTACAAGAAATGTTATGCCACAAAGTAAAGAATACAATTTGAGGATAACTCAAAACCCGCTAAATATAACAAAAATTGAGCCTGATGAGGGAGAGGTTTTTGTTTTTGGAGGAACTGATTACATTGATATAGATATTGAAGCTGACACAGAGGGAGGATTATATGGTGGAGAAGCTAACTGTCGTTTCAGTATAAATGAAGGAAGCTGGATGTATGCTAGAAGACACGATGAGTATTCAACCTCAAATAGTATTACTGTTCCTCTAGAAGAAGGAATACATGATGTCCGTGTTAAGTGTCTTGATGCAGGAGGGAATACTGCAGAAGGAAGTACCAATTTTAAACTAGATAAAGATACTGAGTCTCCAGAAGTTTTAAGAGCATATAGATGGAGAGACTATTTAGAAATTATAACAAGTAAGCCTGCAGAATGTAGGTACTCGTTCGAGACTTGTAACTTTAAATGGGATAGCGGTAATGAGATGAGACAATCTAGAGAAGAAGCAAAACATACTGCTGACTGGGAAGAGGGAGAGAAATATTATATCAAATGTAGAGATGAATGGGGAAATGAGCCCGATGAATGTTCGATCATAATTGAAGCTATGTAATCTCTTGCCGATAAAAATATTTTTATTTTCTAATTTCTGAACCCCTTAAAAGGTTGGCAGGGAATGAGGATGTTAGCAATTATTATTATTATTATTATTATTATTTATCCATTTTTAGAATTATACTCACTGGCCAAACTACTGGATAAAAAACAGTAGAATTCTGAAGTTTAAAAGTTCGCTTTGAGAATTTATCAAATCTATTAAAAATATATTTTTTGAGATGTACCTGTAAGCAAATTGATAGTTACCAGATAAGTAACATGTTGAGTTTTGCAATTATAGATTATATGAAAATAATAAGGTAGAGTATCTATATTATACTCAAAATTATTATGAGCCTTGTGTTAACCAGGAAGCACTTTATTTTAATCATTTAGAGAGTGAGATTCATGATTATGTAAAAGATGAGGTTGAGGATTGTTTTGACCTAGATGATATTTTTGAACAAATAAAAATAAATATAGTAATTATTTGATGTTAAAAATAAAGAATGGTTTATCGGAAAGAATTTGGGAGAGGATAATTAATTATTCTTTAGCTTTTTCATAGTCTCTGACAACTCTTTATCTGTCTGGCCACCACTCCTTTTTGGAGGTGCTCTTCTGGGAGGCATGCCTGGTCTTGGCCTATTCATTGGTCTCGGCCTTTGGCCTGGTCTTGGTCTTTGTCCTGGTCCTGGGCCTGGACCTTTTGGAGGTTTAGGGCTACCCTTCCCTTTTCCACCCTTACCAAACTTCCCTTTCAGTCTAAATAAGAAAGCTCTTAATTTATGTCTAAATATTATTCCTAAAACTACCAAAATTATTAATATTATTAAAACCCAAATCCACCCATAACCTCCTTCGGGATCTGGATCTTCAGTCCTTTCACAACAAACATCATTTCCATGACAATCATAACCTACAATTTCTTCACCTTCAAGACAGCTAGTCCTACAAATATTCTCTTCCTCTTCACACTCTGTAGTTTTAGGTACACAACTTCCATGAACACAACAAATTTTATCCCCTCCTGTATCTGATGCCTCCACCATATCACCCGTACATTCTTCACCTTCCCTACAAATCTCTCCGCCTTTTTCGCTACATGTTTCTTCAGGTGGAGGTGTATCACAGCAAATCTCATTATAGGCACTACAATAAAAACCACTTAAAGTTTGGCCTCCTGCTTCATCACATCTATTTCTTGGCATACAATAATTATTTTCTGCCTCGCAATCTTTTGTAGGTCTTGGCTCCCCATTGATATCGTCTATATCTGCGGGATCAACTGGCCATCCAGCCCATAATAAAAATCCTGTATCTCTAATATTTTGACTGTTCCAGCAACCCTCACTACTTTGTACATCTTCTAACCATGATTTAGCATTTTCGGATGAAGATACCATTAGGGCCAAGGCTGTGTCATAATATCTATTGTCACCTTCTTCCCAATAACCATCTGCTCTTTGAGAACCAGTTATTTCTTTCAAATAATCTGAAAAACCAGTTATACCATATAAATAAGTTGAGGGAAATAATTGATCATGATCTTCTCTTAACGATGTTAAATAAGGTAGATAAAAAGAGATATCTTCTCCTTTCCTAGATAAGAAAAAAGTGGCCCATAATGTCCCCTCATATGAACAGTCATTAACACCGAGACAGTATGAATTAATTTCATGATTAGTCTTACCGTCTGCAGATGCAGATTTTGCATCATCTGAGATATACCATATATATCCACCATCTCTCTTGTATACAGGAGTAGTTAAAAAAGCTTTTTCACACGAAAATTCAAATTCTCTAGCTAAGCATTCATTATCTACTTCAAGCCAATAATTGTTGAACCCTCTAGAAAAACAATTTTCCGGATCTTCACCAATATCTACTAATTTGTCGTCCTCGATTAATACTTCCGCCATACCATCTGCACCATAATCTACCTGACATCTCATACTCTCTCCAGAATCTATCTGATCTGAATCTATCTCAAAAAACCATTTCAAATCTTCAGAAATTTTGCTTTGGTTTTCAATCCAGCTTTGAGTATCTCTTGTATTACTTCCTAAATAATCAAAAGTTATTGCTGCCAGTGCTGTATCTTTAACATTGCAGTCTCCTGCCGGCCAACATACTTCGTCTCCCAATTCACTTAGACAATCTGAAACCACTGAATCGTCACCTGCCAAACCTAGTAAAGAAAAAACAGTTTCTTCATGAGACAACCTTGAACAATCGTCGACTCTATCTCTAAGACAGGATCTTGCTTTCTCATCAATAGTTTCTTCTGTCTCGTTATTAT
>PWGL01000039.1 GCA_003554465.1 Candidatus Pacearchaeota archaeon | reverse complement strand
CTTCTGAAAGATATAGTTCTCTTTCTTGTATTCTGCTCTCTATTTCTTCTTCAATAGCATCTACTTTTTCTAATACTTCCCTCAAAGCAATTTCTATCATTTCTTTTTGGTCCGATTTTTCAGCTAATGCAAAAAAAGAGTTCACTGTTGCTCTTATCTGTTCTATTCTTTCTTGTTTGTTTTCCAACTCTTCGAGTTTTGTTTCTGTTTCAGAATAAGCTGGAAAACTACTTGCAGTAAGAGTAAATAGTAATAAAAATGTAAGTATAATAATTTTTTTCATAAATTAGCCTTAGTTACTCCTTCTTTTATTATACTGAATAAAACATTAATATCAAATAGAAAGACTTAAAATAATCTTCTTTTTCTTTACAATAGTTTACTTTGTGTTCCTTTTGCTCTAAAATGAATTAATAAAAAAATAAGGATAACTACCTAAATAAATAGAAATTATAATGGACTTATTAACTCCAGAAGAAAAATTTGACCAAGCTGTTTGGTGGGTTTTGGGAGAAATAAAAAAAGAAAGTATCGCCACACAAAAAATAGAGGATATCTACTTTGACCCATCCTTATCCAATGAGCTTAATATTTCAAAAGCAGATCAAATACGTGCGCTAGAATTTCTTGAAAAAAAACTTGTGCTCGAAATCAAAAAAAGAAAACTTCCTTTTAATATGCCACCACTAGGAGCTGATTTGTATAATCTAGAACCAATAGGATTTTTAATAAATATTCAACAGCCTGAATTTGATAGTTTGTACAAAGAATATGAAGAAAAGCAAAAAAAGATAATAGCATTAGCATGGTCCCGATCAGGACAAGAAAAAAACTTAGAAGATTTAATAAACTCCACTAAAAAAGAGAAGGAAGGTCTTGAGAGAGATCCTTATATTGAAGAAATAAAAAGAACATTTGATGAAATAACCAGAAAAGCAGATGAAAAAGAGAAGCTGAAGAAAGAAATCATTGAAGAGATGAAAAGCATTGCAGGAAAAAACAATGAAAAAAATCAAGAAAATAACAAAACCCCTTTTTGTATAACAGAAAGCAATTGGGGTTATCTAAAATTCAGTAAGCATGGAGAAAAAATAAAAATAGGTAAACCGAACACTCGACACTTTAGGTTTCTTGAGTGTTTATTAGATCCTTTTGGCACTCCAAGAACATTAGAATCAGTTTATGAAAGAATCAAACTTTCGAAAGATCAGAAAGACTCTGATTTAACTGGATTTGATAGAATAATTAAGAAAAACAAGCAACTAATAATAATACAAAACACTATCAAAGAACTGCAAAAAGGAAACAAGCTTAAGAAAAAAATTGTTTTTGAGTTTGACGGAGCAAAAAATAAGATTTGGGCAAAAAAAATAGAGTAAACAAGAGGGTATTTTTTATAAGAGTATTAATAAGTTTAGAGTAAGTCAGAAAATAAATCATAAATAAGCGTCTTATTTCATCATAAACCCTCTCTCCCCCTCTCAGTCGATTAAGATGAGAGGGTTTTTTATTATGGAGGCAAGATGAATGGAAAAAGGAAAAAAAATATTAAGATAAAAAATCTTTCCCCGGAAGAGCGACAAAGATTAGTCGATGCTTTTGCTTGGCTTCTTGAACAGGACAAGAAACAAAATCCTGAATTTTATAAAAATAAGAAAATAAAAAATGATTGATACAATATGCCTTTTAATCCCAAAAGAAGAAATGATTTATCTTTCCGGGAATTCAAATTGGGATCTACACTCAAAGACAGAATATTATTCAAAATATGTAAGAAACCCAAATAAATTAGAAAAGTCGACTGGCAAATACTTCCCCAGATTAACTGGCTATAAGAGAAATTTTTCACAAAGTGAAAATGTCCGCATAGAATTTTCAGCACCAAAACTACTCTATCTTAACAACTTAGATGAACTAGAAGATAAAGATTTCCCAAAAATTGTTGAGACCTTGCAAGAAAGATTAAAAATGATGGGAGTAATTGCTGAAAAAGAAACTCTGGAAAATTCTTCTGTAAGTTCAGTTCATTTTTCAAAAAACATACTGCTTGAAAACAACTACACCGTCAGCTATCTAATATCAGAAATAGGAAAAATCAATCTAAATAAAGCTTTTGATTTCGGAAGAGCACGATTTCTCAACGACGGACAAAGTCTGTATGCTCACACGACAAGTCATCAATTAGTTATATATGACAAAATTGCCGATTTAGGGAAAAAAGAAAAAAGGGCAATAGATAAAAATCAAACAAAATATCAAATGAGCCTTTTTGAAAAAATGAAAGAGAAAAAAGAATTAAATGAAATTATTAGATTTGAGATAAGGTTAAGTCAAAAACAAAAAATGAATAAAGTAATAACTAGCTTGGGATATAATAAAAATCCAACACTAAGAGATATATTTAATCAAGAAATAAGTCAAAAAATTGTCTACAGTTATTGGGAAAAACTAATAAAAAGCGGAAATATGAACATATTTTTAATTAGCTTAAGTTCAAAAGAGGTGTTTCAGAAATTACTTTTATCAGATAAAAAAATGACTACAAGAAAGGGAATATATCTTACTGGGCTTTTGTTGTTATCAAAAGACGATAATGGGATGGGGCAACTAAGATCAATAATCACAAAAAAAAACAGTGATAGAACTTGGCACAGAACAGTTAAAGAGATAAGAAGCATAGAGGAAGCGATAAGTAAAAACAATATGCGAAACTGGATCAAGCAAATTGATGAAAAATTACAAAATTATAAGCCTTATAAGGTAAAAAAATATGACTAAAAAAGAAAAATTCGGAGAAGAATTGAAAAATCTTATAAAAAAATATTGTAAAGAAACATTATCAGATAATATCAAAATGGTCATAAAAGAATCAAGAAAGCGTAAAAAGAAAAACAAGTAGCTATCCACTGGACTTGTAAACTATTGTAAAGTATACTAATAAAAGATAACAATTAAAAAGCTATGCAAAAATATAAAAACTTCGAATTTCAAATAAGTGTAAAAAAGGATCACGATAAATATCTTCCCTACAATTATTCTGGAAGAGCTATTGCTATGAAATACAAAGGTGACTTCCTTTGGAAAGATTGGTCGAGTTCAAAATCTTATTTCAGTGTCGCGAAAGATGCAAAAGAAGCATCAGAAAGAGCAGAAGAATTAACAAAAAAATGGATAGATGAATATCTTCAAAAAAATGAGTAAAGAGAATAAATTTTATACAGCAGAAGAATTGGCAAAAGAACTAAGAGTAAATATAATGACTATTTATCGCTATATTAAATCCGGCAAATTAAAGGCCTACAAAATAGGTAAAGAATTTAGAATTGAAAAAAAAGAGTTTAATAATTTTCTAAACAAAGCAAGAATTAAATAAATGAATAAGGCTAACAGAAAAAATATAAAAAACAACGGTGTAATCTATACCCCCGATTTTATCGTTAAAAATATTCTTGATATTGCTGAATACCACAACAATAAAATTTTAGAAAAACACATTATAGACAACAGTTGTGGAAAAGGATCTTTTCTGGTAGAGATAGTTAATCGATACTGCAAGGAGTTTTTCAAAAAATATGATAAGACAGAAAACAATAAAAAGATTCTAAAAAAACACTTGGAGACGTATATTCACGGTATCGAAATTGAAAAAGAATCCCTTATTGAATGCATTTTCAATCTTGATGAAGAAACCAAAAAATTCAATCTTCCAAAAATTAAATGGGCTTTACTTTGTGAGAATACACTCTCGATCAAGATTTATGAAAATAAAATGGACTTTGTAGTGGGAAATCCTCCATACGTTAGAGTGCATAATCTAAATGAAAATTACGACATAGCAAAAAGCTTTCAATTTACAAAAAATGGAATGACAGACTTGTATATAGCTTTTTTTGAAATTGGACTAAAAATGTTAAACAACCAAGGAAAAATGTGCCTCATAACGCCTAGCTCATTCTTAAAAAGTAACGCTGGAAGTGAAATAAGAAATTATATTTTAGAAAAACAAAACTTAACAAAGGTTGTAGATCTGGGTCATTTTCAACCCTTTAATGCCACAACTTATACAGCAATAACCCTATTTGAAACTAATAAGAAAAATCAAAAAATTCAATATTATTCATATGATAAGATTAAAAAGGAACCTCAAAAAGAAGAAGAATTGTATTATTCTGATGTTTTTATAGGTAAAAAGATTTATCTTTCTAGAAAAGAAAAATTAAAAAAATTAAATAAAATCGAAACTTCTATTCAAGATCAACAAGTAAATCTGCAAGTAAAAAATGGTTTTGCAACCCTTGCAGATAAAATATTTATCGGTGATTTTGACTTTCATAGATATGTGATTCACGTATTAAAAGCCTCAACCGGAAAATGGTATAAATGCATCTTCCCCTATGACAAAGAAGGAATTACCCTAGATATTGAGAAAATCAAAAAAGATCCAAAACTTTATAAATATCTGATAACTAACAAAGAAAGATTAAAAAGAAGGAGCTTGGAAAAAAAAGAAAAATGGTGGGTATTTGGCAGAAGTCAAGGAATAAAAGATGTATTTAGGGATAAGATAGCAGTCAACACTACTATTAAAAATGTAGAAAGTATAAAAGTAGAATTTATTCCTGCGGGAAAAGGCCTTTACAGTGGGTTATATATTCTTTCCGACACTCCTTTCCAAAAAATTAAAAAGTGGATTAAAAGCAACGAATTCATAGAATACTTGGAGTTACTAAAAAATTATAAAAGCGGAGGTTATTATACTTTTTCGTCATTAGATCTAAAAAAATTTTTAATCTATAAAATAAATCAACAAAAATATGAGAAATGAAGACTTTTTGAAAATAATAAGCAAGTCATTTAGAGTGTTTTTAGAAACTAGTGCTAGAAGCAATAAAAAACTAAAAATTCTTCACGGAACAATAGCAAAAGATATAAAAGAATCCCTTGGAGAAGAATATACAATTCACTCTCTTGGATACGGAAATGGCAAGGAGTCTAAAATAAAGGGGCGATATATGGACAAGGGAGTCGATATAACGATTTCAAAAGAAGAAGATGATTTGGGTGGGGTTGGAGTAAAATTTGTAATGAATAATTACGCCCAAAACTCAAATAACTATTTTGAAAATATGCTAGGAGAAACAGCTAATATTCGCACTGCTAGAAAAAAATATTTTCAAGTCCTTATTTTGCCTGAAAAGATTCCTTATTACAATAACCTAAAAAAAATTACAAAATGGGAAAAATTAACAGATAATAATATCAGTAAATACATTAAGCTTTCTTTCGACAATGAAGAAACATATTTCCACACACCAGTTAAAACTCTTCTTCTTGTAGTTAGATTTCCAGACATTGATCCAGATAGCATAACCAACAAACAACAATATAAAAAGCACTTTCTTTCTATGAGAAACATTGAAATAGTCTTTTCTGATAATATTTCTGCAACAATGGGAAACCAAGTAATATTAAATGATTACGAAAAATTCATAAAAAAAGTAGCATTTTCTATAAAGAGTATCTAGTTTATGAAAACAATAATATTTGCAAGAGTTTCAACTGACGATCAAAGAGAGGCAAATAATTCCTTGCCTGCTCAGATTTCTCGTATGCAAGATTATTGCGATAGACATAATTTTAATATAATTCAAACTTATAGTTTCAGCGAAAGTGCATATAAAGATAAAAGAGATGAGTTTGATAAAACTCTTGAATATATAGAAAAAACAAAAGAGAAAATTGCTATCTGTTTCGACAAAGTAGACCGACTTTCAAGAAATATCTTTGATAAAAGGGTTGCCCTGTTGTATGAAAAAGCCGTAGCTGACGAAATAGAACTTCATTTTGTATCAGATGGTCAAATAATAAACAACTCAATGAATGCCGGAGATAAGTTTGCCTTTGGAATGAAGCTTGGCCTTTCTAAATATTACTCTGATGCAATAAGCGATAATGTAAAAAGAACTTTTGAGCAAAAAAGAAGAAATGGAGAATGGACAGGTCCAGTCCCCTTGGGTTATGTAGGAATTCCGACAGACAAAAATAAAAGACTAAGAAGAGATATCATTATTGATCACGAAAAAGGCCCTCTAGTAAAAAAAATGTTTGAGCTTTATGCTAGCGAAAATTATTCATTAGATTCTCTAAAAAATAAAATTTCTGAAATAGGCCTTAAAAGCAATAACGGAAAGGAACTAAAAAAAAGCACACTTTCGTTTATTCTCAAAAATTCATTTTATTGTGGAATTGCAATTTCTAGGAAACACGGAACATATCCTCATAAATATCCTCGCTTGATAGATAACGCCTTATTCGGCAAATGCCAAGAAATACTCTTGAAGAAAAGGAATGCTCCATCAAAGGGCATTTCAAGGCAATACACGCTAGGAAATGGCCTCTTAAGGTGCCACAAATGTGGTTGTTCTATTTCCTTTGAATATAAAAGAAAGAAAAGTGGAAAAGAATATATAATCGGCTCTTGCACCAACGCAAAAGGAATATGCAAAAGAGAATATGTTAACGAAAATGATTTATTAGAGCCAGTATATGAAATACTAGAAAAATTTGAGACAATATCAGAAAAAACTCAAAGCGAACTCGTAGATGAGCTAAGAAAAAATACCGAAGCTGAAATCACATTCCACAAAACACAAATAAATCGTATTCGCAATGAGTATGATCAGATAAAAGCAAAGGATGATATGCTTTTAGAAGCATTCCTCGAGCAGAGTATTACTAAGGATATATATGACAAAAAACATCAAGAATTCCAAGATAAGCTACAACTTCTAAATATTGAATTAGAAGAATACACAAAAGCAGATTATGACTATCAAACAACTGTATCTACGGTTATTTCCTTATCAAGAAGAGCAAAGACAATATTTGAAAACTGTTCTGAACCTGCCGAAAAAAGAGCGTTTCTCGGTTTCATACTTCAGAACCCTAAATTAAAAGAGAAAAAGCTAGATTTTGAACTAGCTTCTCCCTTCAATCTAGTCCTAGAACTAGCTGAATGTCCAACTTGGCTCTGGCGGTAGGACTCGAACCTACAACCTAGTGCTTAACAGGCACCCGCTCTACCATTGAGCTACGCCAGAATCTACTCGATTATACTTAAAATTAGATAAATTTCAACTTCTTTAG
>PWGL01000002.1 GCA_003554465.1 Candidatus Pacearchaeota archaeon | reverse complement strand
TACATTGGTATCTTTATCTTCATCTTCCACCAGAATCTTGTTTCCACCTATTTCCTTTACTCCACCGTAGAAAGTTAAAGATGTCATGGTTAACTAAGGAAAAGGATGTATAAAAATGCTGTTTGTTTGCTGTGTTTTTAGAATTCTTTATTTATTTTTTCTTCGAGTTTTTTATTTATTTTATCTCTGATTTTCTTGATCTTTTTTTCTTCTTCTGATTTATTGGTGACGAGGCTTCTACCGATGGCTGACGAGATCTTTTCTACTTCTTTATCTGGACGGTATTTGCCTTTTTCTGTCTCTCTTTCTTTTAGTCCTTCTCCTTCTTTGCTGGTGAGCGATGCTTTATCGAAGTCAACCACTTTTAAGAATGGTTTGCTTTTTTCCTTTCCTTCTACTCTTTCTACAAGGATATTTGTACCTCTCAGATCTCGGTGTTCTACTCCTCTTTTCATCATTTCTTTTATTATTTCTGCTGATTGTTCTATTAGTTCTTCTTCGTGTTTTTTCAACCATTCTTTTCTTTCTCTTTCTATATATCTACCTAGTTCTTTACCTTTTTCTATCTCTTCTTCCTTTATTTTTTTGTATCCTTCGTATTCAGATTTTTCTGCTCCTCTTATCTGTACGAAGTGGCTTTTCTCTCCTTTTTCAGTTTTCAGCATAGTTGCTTCTGCTTTTATAGCTTCTTCTCCAATGAGGTCTTTTTCCCATGATTTTCTTTTTGGCTTTTGTTTTTGTTTTTCTCTCCTTTTTCTTATTGCTTCTTTTGCTTCCTCTCTTCTTTTCATTAGTTTTTGTTTCCTTCTCCTGTACTCTGCTCTTTTTTTAGCTTCTTTTCTGGCTTCTTTACTTAATATGTGTTTTTTACCCATTTTGACCACTATTTATGTTATAATTTTTATACTTAAAAGCTTTTTGCAATTATCTTAGACTAATCAAGATTGAGAAAATAAACCAGGTAACTGATCATAAACCCACCAACGAAACCAGATAGATGAGAGAATATGTTTACCTCTGTCTGTATGAATTCGGGTGGAAAGAAATTTATGTAAAATATTAAACGATTCAATTATCTATTTAAATCTTCAGTACCTAAATTATTCTGTGAGGAAAATGAGTGAAGAAGAATCTTTTGAAAGATGGAAAGAAGACTGGAAAGAAAGAAAAGAAGAATTCGAAGCAGATCAAGCAGAAACGCTTCGAAGAATAAGAGATAGGAAGAATCTAGAGAAGAGAATAGAGAGAAGAGTAGATAAGATAATGAAAGAAATGGCTAAAGCAATAAGTGAAGAAGTCTACTCTGAGAGAAAAGAAAAAATAAGAGAAACTGCGTAGTTTTAGATAAGGAAGATTTTTATGAACCTGCTAGCAGATACAAATATATTTGGAATAGCCGTAGATCCAAAAGATAAGAGGAGAAAATCCGTGTGGAAAACACTAGGAAAAGTAGCCTCAGAAAAAATGGAGTTGAATGTAGCGGAGATAACTATAGAAGAGATTAAAGAGAATCCTCATCAACCAACAAAAGAAAAAGAACTAAAACTTCTGAAACTCTTAATAACTAATACTTATAGCATAAATCCAGAAATAAAAAATCTCTCTAGAAGACTAGAAACTCATACAACTCTAGAGCCAATAGATGCACAAATAGTAGCAACAGCAATAATAAACAACCAAACTTTCTGGTCTGGAGACTATTACATACTACGAGAAAAAACAATAAATCAAATAAAACAGATACTAAAACAAACTAATTACACATTTAAATACAAAAAAGAATAGACAATTTCTTTGCATATTCTCTTTTGCATACTATCTTTGAGAAAAACTAAATATTAAATGTAAAAATCCAAAAAACCACTTTCTAAGAAGTAAAACAAGTAACCAATCACAAAACCTCCCACAAATCCAGATAGATGCGAGAAAACACTATTCTTTCAGCTTTATCACTAAATAACTAAGAAGAACTCCATCCCAAGATACCTAAATCCATCTGGGACGCAGTAGCACGAATGAAAGAAAAAGGAAACATCTCAATAGAAGAAATAATACAGATGGGCATATCCCTACACTACATCACAGAAAAAAACAAAAATAAGTAGGTGAAGGAGGGAAAAAATACTTCTGACATCATTGTTTTTTAGTTTTTTGGATTAAATGCCGAACTAATTCCACCCATAGAGTTAAATTCCGAGAAACAAAGTATAATTACATGGTGAAAAATTTAGAAATTCAAGAACACAACTTTGATAAAACCGCCTTAAAATACGCCTTATCAGAATATAAAAAATTTAAGAATTCTGAGGACTACGATGAAGAATATAAGTGGGAAGTAATCCGAGAAATAAACCAATGGTTATCCAAAAACGAAATAAATGAAAATACGGTTAAAGAATTTGCTGAGAAATTAAGAGAACATAATCCTAGCAAAGGAACTCTTGTACATTGGACTGAGCTTGATAATTTCATTGATTTTACAGAAGAAAATCCAGAAAAAGCATCGGAAATAACAGAACAACTTTTCGATGAGAATAAACCAGTAAAAGAAAGAATAAAAGATTTTAGAAATCAACTAGACCTAGGCACATCATTCTTCGGATATGTACTTTCAAGTCACGATAATGAGAAGTACGCACCTTTTAAACAAAACGTGGTCCAAGAATTCTTAAATAATTTCGTAAACGGTGAACCACCAAAATTAGGAGGTCTCTCTCCTGCAGAAAAATATAAACTCTTCATCGAAATTTGTAAAGGTATATCCGAGTTCCTTTCTATGGAAACAGAGGGAGGAACAAGTGCTTTAGAGGCACAAGATTTCATTTATTGCGTAACTGCATCTGGATACAACGTCAAATATAATTTTATGTTGAAATATCTTAGAAACTTCTCTAAAAAACTGGAGGAGCATAAAAAAAATCCGAAGGAACTTCTTGAAGAGATAAAAAAGCTTCCTAAAAATTATCTTGAGGAAAGAAAAGAATTCTATGAAGATGCCGAGGAAGAGCCAGTGAGAGAAATTAGGCATATAATACTAACTAAAATCCTTGAAAATAAAAAAATAGACTTAGAAGAAATAAAAAGAGAAGTAAAAGAACAATATGAGGGAAATGTACTGGGTAATTGGACTAATTTCAGAATATTATGCCAGATATATTTAGATTATATTAAAAAAAGACAAAACCAATACTTTGAAACAATAACTAAAAAAATTATTGATGAAATGAAAGATGAAAACTTAGATTTTCACGTAGTAAGTTTTCAAGGCGCCCAAAACCACCCAACCACAGAAGCATGGGTAGCCATATATCCCAAATCAAAAGAAAACCATAAAAAAGCACAATTATTAGTGCTATTTATTGATTCAAACAGGGTTAGATATGGATTGGATCCAGGATATCAATTTGAAGGAGGCGTAGAGGATAAAGAAGAGATTTTAAATGAAGATGAGATAGATATAATAAGGATTATCCAAGCATTAAAAAAAAGAGAAGATAGATTCTACGAGCTAAACAGAAAACCACAGGTATGGACAATTTCACCAGGAAGGAGTGGTTCTCAATGGAAAGAGTGGAAGAATAAGAATATTATTTCTATTGGATGGGATGAATTAGGATCAGCTAAAAAACTGAGTAAAGAAGAGATAAAAGAAAAAATTAGTTTACTAGAGGGAAAAGAGAATCCTAAAAATGATGTTTTTTCTATATACTCATTTGCAAATGATATAAAATCTGGAGACATTATAATAGCAAAACAGGGACAATCTAAAAAAATGTATGGTATCGGTGTTGTTACTGAAAATTCGGAATATCAATACGAAGAAAATAGAGACAGATATAAACACATTATAGGTAATATAGAATGGCTTATTAAATCCAAAAATCAACCAATAATACTTAAAAACCTCAACAAATTATTCGCACAATCTACACTTACATATTACGTAGATTACGATAATAAAGAAAGTTATTATGATTTAATTGAAAAACTAGAAGAATACCTATCTAAATCTTCAAACAAATCTGAATTAGAAATTAACCAAAAAAAATCTGAAGATGATATAAATGAATTACAAAGAAGATTATTCTCAATTATAGAGAGATATGGAGAAAGTAGTTATTTCTGGATTTCTTCGAATCCTAGTATATGGGATGTTTCAAAAATAAAGGGAGGAGAAGAAGTATTCTACACTGCTTATAATAAAAAAGGTAATAAAAGAAGGATTTATAGAAATTTTGAAGATGCAAAACCGGGAGATAAAGTGATATTTTATGAAGGATCTCCAACAAAAAGCACAGTAGCAGAAGGAGAAATTACGAGAGGACTACATAAAGAAAAAGAAAAGGGCTATCAGTCTAAAAAAGTCAAAGGGATTAGCATAAAATATGTTAGACCAATGAAAAAAATTTCTTGGAAAGAACTAACACAAAAACCAGACTTGAACGAGTCAGAACCCATAAAAAATAGAGCACAAGGAAGCCTTTTTAAACTAACAAAAAAAGAATATAGAACTATTTTACCAGAACCACCTATAGAAACAGAAGAAGAAAAACTTATAGAGATAATTAATTCAAAATTAACTTTTGAAAATCTAGATATTACTAAAGGTCTTTATTTTCCGGAAAAGATGGAAAGCGAAATTGAAAAATCAGTGAAAGCAGCTCTTGAATCAGGCAAGCACATAATCTTTACAGGACCTCCAGGCACTGGAAAGACAAAGATAGCAAAAAACCTTGCCAAAGAGGTAAAAAATAAAAATAAAACTATCAACGGATACATACTAACTACAGCAACTGCTGACTGGTCAACTTTCGATACGATAGGGGGGTACCAACCTAGTAAAACAGAAGAAGAACTAGTCTTTAAGCCAGGACAATTCTTAAGATGTTTTAAAGAAAAAGAAAAAGGAAAACCAAAGAATAAATGGTTAGTTATAGACGAAATCAACAGAGCAGACATAGATAAAGCGTTTGGACAATTATTCAGTGTATTATCAAGAGACAGTGTTAAACTACCCTTTACAAACAAAGAAGAAGAGGACATAGAGATAAAATATTTAGAGTCTATAGATCCTAATAATTTTAAATATTCTGATTGGAAGTACTACGTAACACCAAATTGGAGGTTATTAGCTACAATGAATACATATGATAAAGCTTCGCTATATGAAATGAGTTATGCATTCATGAGGAGATTTGCATTTATAGATGTAAGCATACCAACAAATGAAGAAATAGATAATGGCATAATGAAAAAGTATATCAAAGAATGGGATAAGGTAAACAAGGAAGATATAGAAAAATATCTTGATAGTATAATTGAAGTATGGAAAACACTAAATAAAGAAAAAAGATCTATCGGACCAGCAATTATAAGAGATATGCTACTATTCTTGAACAGATATGAAGATGATGAAATATCTAAAGAGATAACTCAAGCACTTAAACTTTACGTATTACCTCAACTAGAAGGAATGATCAAAAGCGATCAGAAAAAGATATTTAAGGCATTCATAGACAAAGAAATAGGTAACAAAACAGAATTAGAAAAAGTTGCACGTGAAAGATTCGAAATTGATGAGATAGAGAGTAGTAAAGGGTGAAACTAATTGAGCAAAACTTCCAACAAAGAATTAGCAGAATTAATAGCTACACAGATGGCTAATTACTTTAAGGAAGGAGAGATAAACTCAGAAAATATAATTAAAAATAATCTTGATTTCAAGGGAATAGAGAGTTTCCAAGATTTAGAGATAATACTAAAAATACATTTTGTCTTATCGGAGGAAGTGGTATCTTTCCTTGAAAAACTACCTGAAAGAGTAAGAAGAATAAAAACAGAATCAGAACACGATGAAAAAATCAGGAGAGGACAAGTGAGAGGGAGAATAGACTGGAAAAAAACATTAAATCAACAAAATCGTAATAAAGATAGTTCTATATTTGTTTGTAAAAACCCATCAAAAAATTATGATGTACCAGAAAACTTGGTTCTCAAAAAACTTCTGTCAATAATATACCCCGTTTTAGACAAAGAACTCAAAAAACCAATTGAAAAAGATTACAAATGGTTATGTAACCTAAAAGGACAGGAAAATCTCATAAATCACCTTAAAAATATCTACCAAAAGAATGTACACATCAACAGGATAATGAAACCAGAAAAATATCAAATAACTAACAGAAACATATCCATATGCGAAAGCTCTAGAAAAGAATTATATCAAGAAACAGCAAAATTAATGAATAGATACAATAAATTGATGGAGGGTAAATACACCAAAGATGAATACAGGGATTTAATAGAAGAATTATTAAATCAAACACTCATATTACCAGGAGAAACACATAAATTGTTTGAACTATACGCGTTATTTGGAATATTGAAAAAAAGAAAAATAGAATTAGGACAAAAGTTTGAATTGAAAAAAATAGAACTAGGAAGTGAAGAGATAGCATTCTTTAAAGAAAAGAACGGAAATAGAGAAATAAAAGTATATCACGATTCAACTGGAAGTAAGAGGATTAATCTTTTCATAAATCTAAAGGATATTGAAGGAAAAAATCCTCAAAATGAGGTTCTAAAAAAATATAAAGAAGCAGTAACTACTTATTCCAAACTAAATGAAGAGTTACTTGAAAATAAAAATTCATCTTTCTACTCCGGAAGACCAGACATACTAATAGAAGAATATAAAAATAAAAAATTAGAAAAAGTAGTTATTGGAGAAGTCAAATACACTGATAATAAATCTACCTTTCGAAAAGGACTCAAAGAACTAGTAGAATACTTATACTTTTCAAGAGAAAACAATAAATATCTATTAGATGAAAAAAAGATGGAAGGAATATTAATAGTTGATAAAAAAGACTACTTAGGCAATGATAAAATCAATAAAGACAAAGGATATCCTTTTAAGCTAAAAATTTACGATACAGAGGATTTGAAGTAATTTGAAAGAATATTAAGCTACAAAACCAATTTTTTCCATACTTTCCTGAGTTTAATCTGGTTTAAACTGTCTTGAGTGTGTTTATTTTTTGTTCTTGGCTCTGTTTAGGACTGTGGTTTCCTGGATTGGGTTTCCCATGGTCCAGTATCTGTATTCATCTATGTTGAGGTATGTGTATTCTTTCCCTGCCCATGTGTTTGTGTGTCCTTCT
>PWGL01000033.1 GCA_003554465.1 Candidatus Pacearchaeota archaeon | reverse complement strand
CATCTATATATACTGGAACCCTCGGCATTTCTCCTTTTTTTATGGCCTCACTTACTCTTACCATAGTTTCCTGAGCATGTCCTAGTCCCAATTCAGGAAGCAATACCTTTCCACCATTCTCCACAGTTTTTTTAATTTCATTTATAAATTCTTTCTCTGACTCTTCCCTATTAGGTAATTTGTCATCCCTAGATCCGTAAGTAGACTCAATTATTGCCGTTTCTAATCTCGGAAATTTTTTAGTTGCGGGATTCAAAATTCTTGTTTTGCCATTCTTAAAATCTCCTGCATATAGCAAGTTATGTAAGCCGTTACCTATATTTAAGTGAGCCATAGATGATCCTAAAACATGGCCTGCGTTATAAAAAGTCAATCTGACATCTGGGGCAATATCTGTCACCTCGTTATAATCAAGGCATATTGTATATTTTACCATCTTCCTTATATCTTTATTTTTATATATGGGAGAATTTGCCTGTTTGTAAGCTACACCTATAAAATCTAAAGCCAATAGTGAGGCTATATCTCTTGTGGGAGCAGTCATATAGCAAGGCCCTTCATAACCCATCTTATAAAGGTAAGGAATTAAGCCAGAATGGTCTAAGTGTGCGTGAGAAACTATTATGGCATCAATATCATTTACATCTATTTCAGGAACGTTCATATGAGGAAATTGGTCCTTGCCAGTACCTGCCACGTCTATACCGCAATCCAAAAGTATTTTTGACTCGGGAGTATGCAATAAAAGACAGGACCTTCCTACTTGTCTACCGCCCCCCAAAAAAGTTAACCTTACCCACTCGTCAACCTTATCGGGTGACCATTCTTTATATATTTTCTTTCCTACATTATTCAAAAATCTTCTTCTATAAGTATCATTTTTATATAAAACCGACCTTATATTTTCGGTTATCTTACTTCTTATTGTAGGAGACCTCTGAACTTCTGGTACCCATAAAATCTCATTTTTAATTTGTTCTAAAACCGAGCCTCCTCTACCTATAACCATCCCTGGTTTTTTTGCCTCAATAACGACTATACTTCTTTTCTGATCAAAATTTATATTCGTTAATTCTGCCTCTTCAGGAACTATACTTTTAATTTTTCTAGTAGTCTCTTCTTGAGAAGGTAGTATAGATTCATCCGCCCTAAGATCTATCCTCTTTTTAATCTTATTGACTATACCTTTAATTCTATCTTCCCCGTTTAAAAAAAACCTTTTTTCATCTGTATAGAGAACTATATTCGCACCTTCAAAAACTGCACTTCTAACATTATAAGGTATTTCTTCCAGTACCTTTTTTAGAATATCTACCATTTTACAATTTTATATTTCAAGTTCATTTAAATTTTTACTTTACAGAATATACTTTCTATTTTATCTGTCACTATATTCGCTACTGATTTTTTGATCAACTTCATGTTTAATACCTTCTTTTGTAATAGAGAATACATCTATTCCGTAGCCAGACCCTACATCTCTTTGAGTTGAAGATTTCAGTGCCTCTATAGCTATTTCAATCCCCTCTTTAACACTTATACTTTCTTTATAATTTCTTTCTAAAAAACCTAAGACAAAAGGCATACCGCTTGACAAATTAGCGTCATAATCTTCTACCTCTGCTACTGTGCCTGCTGGCTCTATAGTATATAACTCAACTTTTCCGTCTTCATTATAGCCCCCCACTAAAGATCCTGCAATAAATGGGACCATTTGCGGTCTTCTAATATTATTATAAGCTAACATACCCATCAGGTGTGCTCCTTCTTTAACTCTTGGTCTTACTTTTGACCTTAAATGTTTTAACCTTAATTCTGCTGAAGTTAACTTCTTCATCATTCTGACGTCTGAGGCCTGGCCTGTACCTGCAAAAGCCATATAGTCATTTATTTTAACAAGTTTCTTTGTATTCTTACTTATTGCCATATTGCCAACTGTAGATTGCCTATCTGCAGCCATAATCACACCACCTTTACAAACAATGCCTACTATAGACGTTCCAGTCTTAAGTATATTCTTTTTTACTTCTTCATCCATTTTTCTCATCTTACAAAATCGCTCTTATTAAAAACAATCGAGAATTTATTACTGATAATAATCGTAAGGGTTTTATAAATCTTACGATTCAGCTTTTTCCCAAATATCTAGTTGCTAAAGATGTTAAATTTTAAAAATTTTCAACTAGCCTTTATTTTTATCGACTGTCCTATTCTCAACTTTTGTCACCTCTTCATTTTTACTAAACTTTATTATATTTTCCACAAATGACTCTATCTTATCTTCATGACTAACTATTATTAATTGCTTGGCATCTAACTCATTTAAAACATCTCTCATTTTATCTAACTGTTGTTCGGAAAAACCGTCAGTTGGCTCATCCAGTATAACTAAATTCCTTGTTTTAATTTTTGACAATAACGAGTTTATAACATGATTCAAAGACAACCTATAGGCAAGAGCTACAGCAGTTCTTTCACCTCCTGATAAGAAGTCATAATCTAATTCATAATCTTTCTGCTCTATTATAGGTGTAAAGTCTTCATCCAAACTTACATTGAATTCTTCGGGAACCAAAATATTGAACCACTCATTAAAAAGTTTTGAAAATTCTTCTCTTAACTTCAATAATATGTTCCTCTCTGTGTATGAAACTATATCTAAAAAAGAGGAAGACAACCAATCTTCCACCTCTCCCAACTGTTTTAATTCTTCCAAAATATTCTCTTTTTTCTTTATCTCTCTCTTAATCTCCTCTATTCTATCTAAAGTCATATCTTTCTCCTTCCTTTTACTAGCAACATTTATTCTTATTTCTTGCTCCTTACTTTTTAATTTCTCTAACTCTTTCTTCTTGCTCTCTACTAATTGATCATACTTTTTCAAGGAAGATATATATTCTGATAATTTTTTGATTTGAGTTTTTAACAGTTCGCTATCTTTTTCTGTTTGTTTGATTTCATTTTCTATGTTTTCCAATCTTTCTTCTTTTTCTTTAGCACTTTCTAACTTTATTTTTATCATATTTAGTTCATCTCTTTTTTCTCTTAGATTTTTCATTTCATCCTTCTTTTTCTCAATTATATTAATTGATTCCTGCTTTTTTTCTTCTAATGTATTTATCTTTCTTTTGTTTCCTTCTATTTCATCATCTTTACTTCTCAATATATTTTTCTTATACCCTTCCTCAACATCTTGTAAGCATGTAGGACATAATTTTAGAGAAGCAATCCTTTCTTTCAAACTTTCTGCCTCTTCTATCTTAGAATTTAAAGATTTAATATTACTCATAATACCCATAAATTTCTTATTTTCATTTTCAATTTCTTCCTCTTTTTTCTCTAAATCTTTTACTGTTTTTTCAAATAATTCTGGTTTAAAATCTGCTTTTTTAGCTTCAGATATCTGATTTTTTAAATTTTCTTTTTCATTCTTCTTACTTTCCAAATTCTCATTAACACCCTGGATTCTAACTTGTATTTTATCTCTTTCTCTTTCATAGTTATTTTTTTCCTCTTGTTTTTTTTCAACCTCTTTAACACTCTTCTCAAACTCTTCCCTTTGAGCCTCTTGTTCTTTTAATCCTGTCTCCAATTTACCTATTTCTTTTTTTAATTCTCTGACATTCTCTTCCTTCTCCTCCTTTGACTTTTTTATGTCCGCTAAATCGTGAACACTTCCTTCTAAACTTCTTATTTTTTTCCTTATCCTCTTTGTGTATAACTCGGTATTTTCTCTAACTTTCTTATATTTATTTATACCAAAAATATGCCTTAGAGTATTAAGCCTTGCCTCTGGCTTCTCTTTAATTATTTGTTTCATCTCTTCCTGAGGAGTATATACTGTAAATCTATATAGAATATTTGTCTTTCTAGCAAACTCTTTTGGATAATTCAGGAGCGCCAATACTTTATTCTTTAACTCAGCGGTAGACATCTCTTCTTCCCTGTTGTCTATCTTAATTTTAGAAGTTGACTGTCTAACTGAATCCCCTTTTCTTTCCAGGCCTCTTTCTACATCTAGTTCTCTTCCGCCTACTTCAAATTTCAGTCTTACTTTCCCCCCATCTTCACCATATCTCAATAAAGAAGATCCTTTTTGACCTGGCTGTAACCCAAACAAGGCAAATTCTATTGCCAATAATATAGTTGTCTTTCCAGATCCAATATCTCCTGACAAGACTATACTTCCTTCAGGAAATTCTACTTCTTCTTTTTTGTAAGACCTTATATTTTCTAAGGCTATATGTTTAATTATCATTTTCTTCCTTTATATTTATCTCTTCTTTCTTCTGGCTGCCTTCTCCTATATTAAATATTTTGTTTAACTCGGAAGATACCCTTTCCTCAAAATTATCATTAGTTTCATCTTCTTTTTTATCCATATCTAAAGAATTTATAAGAGGTTGAATAAGTTTATTAAACTTCGAGGGGTTTTCATTTTTATATTTAGAGATTATTTCTTCCTCAAGCCTATCCATATCTCCTACCTCTATATCAAATTCGGGCTCTTCTGCCTTTAATTTAGTAGTAGATTTTAATAAGCAATATGCATTTTGCTCTTTTACAAACATTTCTATTTCTTTAAAGTCTATATGGCTTATTTTTCCCTGTTTTAACTGGCCAGAGAGTTTTATCAAGACAATCTTGTCTTCCAAATCTTTTTTATTTAGCTCAGAAATAATTTTATCCTTAGCTATAAGGGCATTGTCTATTTCTAAATCAACAGTCACTATATCTTTAATTTTCAAATCCCTTTTCTGAATATCAAAAGAATTTGTATTTATAATATAGAAAGAACCATATTTTAATTCTTCTAATTCCTGGAAATTATTAGGAAATGTTGGTCCTGCATATACATACCTATCTTTTTCATAGTTTATATGTAAATGACCCAACGCATAATATTCTGCCTCTGGCAAATCTTTTTCTTTTACGGTTTCTATAGGTAAGTTTTGGCTTGCTCCCTCTATTACTGTATGAAGGGCAAAAATTCTAAATAAACCTGGAGAGCCCTGTAACTTTATTTTCTTTAGACCTTCAACTTCCATTCCAGATTTTTTCCCGGGATAACCATATAATGCCACATTTCCGTGGTGTAATGGGTTTAAGAATATTTCTTTACTATCTCCCCCTTCTTTTTCCTCAGGATTATACATATTCTTACAAAAACCTGCCTTTTCTAAAACAGTTAGGAAAGTTTTTCCAGATGCAGAATAATCGTGGGACCCTGCTATATAGTAACATTCTACACCATTTTCTTTAAATTTCCTTAACTGAAAAAAAGTCTCTTCCAAAATCTCTATGGGGGGATATGCTGAATCAAATAAGTCCCCTGTTATCAATGCAAAATCTACCCCTTCTTTTATAGATTCATCTATAGCTTTTTCAAAACTTTTCAAGTTTAATTCTCTCAATTCTTTATGTCTCCAACCGCCTAAATGACAGTCAGCAATATGTGCAAATTTCATCTTTATATAAACAAATAAATAGTTTCTTGAAATTATAGGTACTAATATAAAAGTATCTCCCTGTTTAAAAAAATAATGGTGATGAAATAGATATGTGGCAAAAATTGCTAAAAAAATATTAGTCTTATTTTTAAATTTCTATTGTTCTTAATAAGGCACTATAATGCTTCTCCCATCACCCTTCTCACATCCATAACCCCCTAAATACTTTTGGAAATTTATTCTTCCTCCATTTCTATCTACCCTTGACTTTTCTGCTCCAAAAGCCATCAAATGACTTCCAAGGATATTTTCAGGAGATGCCAAATTGTTCCCATCTGGTCTTCTTCCTAGTGACCTATTGGCCCAGTCAGCTATTAACTTTTCGTCTCCTCCACCGTGACTTCCTTGGCTTCCGGTATCTATATTTTCTTTTCTCCCGTCATTATATGTTATTGTCAAATTCCCTTTTGCCAAATCTCCTTCAATTTCTCCTGTTTCTAAAACAACTTTAATTCTTCTTGTATCGTCTGAGTTAGTAACTCTCACATTAAAATTCCCTACAACACCATTCTCATAAAGAATATTGACATCTTGCCAGTCACACTGACCATCTTCTGTATTTTTGAAAACACATTCGCCATAATCTGTTTCTTCTAATGCCCTCTTTCTTCCTCTCTCAGAGATATCATCAGATATTGTGTTGAAGGGGTGAGATGTTTTTTCCTCTTCGGTTAAATCTAAGTAAATCTTTCTTGCATCATAATCGCAATTTCTTCTCTCCCCTGCAGGACATCCATCAGTACACCTTTCAAGTGCTCCTTCAGGAGCATTCTCCTTTATAAAATAGTCTGAGCCTCCTATAGAACTTATAAATTCAGGAGTACTCTTTATAATCTCATTAAGTTCTTGTAGATCGTGGCAAGATTTTGCTAGGATAAAAGGTGATCTAGAATAATGTTTCCAATTCCCCCTAACATAAGAATGGGCATAATGTACTTTATTTATTTCTTCTTTTAAGTCTACCTTTTTGACATTCCCTAATTCTCCGGAAGAGATAAAATCATTAATAGTTTGAAAAAAAGATGAATATCTTAAAGGATGAAAAACAGCGAGAAAACTATCTGATTTTTGACTTGACCCAACAATATCAATGCAACCTTGAGGAGTATTGTCTATAGGTTTCTCTAGAAGTACCCCTTTCATATTTTTATCTAAAGCCTGTATGGCAAGATCTTTATGTTGCTCATCTTGTGTGGCTATATAAACAGCATCAAATTTTCCAGAATCTATTGCTCCCTTCCCATCTTCATATCTATTTTCCGCAGGAATGTTTAATTTATCAGGAGAAATGCCCACCTTTTTCCCAAGAGACTTCCTTCTCTTTGAATTAGGATCTGCGACTCCTGTCACCCTTACAGGTGCATTCTTCTTTGGATAATTTTCAACAAAGGCGTTTCCTCTTTCGCCTGCCCCGACAACAAGAGTTTCTAATTTTTCTGTCATTTTGAATATTTACTTCTCCATAATAGACTCATTATATATTTATAAACTTTTTGGTTATGTAACTACCAATAGATAACAAAAAACAATATTTTACTTCAGGGTAGAAAGATTATTTTGCAAAACTTATTAATTTTATATTCAAACTATATTTATTAAAATAATTAAAAAATAAATTAACCATACTAAAAAAGTGGGAAGTACTAAAACTTTTTAAAGTATGCTTTTTTTTAATTGTTATGAGGTACTTGATTTTAGGGCTGGGAGATAGAGGTCTG
>PWGL01000114.1 GCA_003554465.1 Candidatus Pacearchaeota archaeon | reverse complement strand
CCTTAAAGCAACCTTAAAAGGGGAGAATGAGGGTAAACATTTAAACAAAGGGGTTTTTCAGTGCGCCTGTAGCTCAGGGGATAGAGCGTCGGATTCCTAATCCGTTAGTCGGGGGTTCGAATCCTCCCAGGCGCACCAGCTTGCGAAGTGGTGAATCGCCCTTCTCTTCGGAGTTGTGGCGATTTGCTTTTTATGATCCGCCACTCTTTTACCCCCTTTTACTAGTCCAGAGTTGCCAAAGAGTTGCCATAACTCTGATGGCTACTCTTTAAAACATTTTGAAAGAGAACGCCTAAACCTGCCTGTCTTGTTTTTCTGCGTGTGCATAACCGTGAGTAGTATTCGTGCTTCTGTGCCCCAATCTCTGCATTACATACCAAAAATCCGCACCCTCCGCCAGAAGCAGAGTGCAGTGAGTATGTCGCAGTCCATGAAATGAAAAATCTTCATAGCCAATGCTTCGAGTAAACCTGGTGAACTCTTTTGAAACAAGTTCGTTAAGTAAGTATTTACCACCATTAGCGGGGAAAACAAGATCGTTCTCCTGCCACTCACCTTCGTATTTCAGTCTCTCCTGCAACTGGTTTTTCTTGTGCTGCCTTCCCATCTCACTTATGAAGTAACCCCTGCCTCCAATTGATGCTTCCCACTACCAAGCCCATAGCGAAATTTCACCGCTTAGTTATTGCCCATGCCGGGGTCTAAACAAAAGCCCCGGGAAGCATTTCTCCCGGGGCAAAGCATCTTAGTTTTATTATCACCTAATTACTCACTGTCTCTACTCTATCGCCTCTATTGCCCGCAGCACACTATCAGATACCGCACCTTCACCGCCGAATACGGAAACGTTCATTATACCTTTTTCCCCGATAAAGTAATTCTTCACTTCTCCCGGCAGTTCATCATAATTAGTCAAAAGCACCGGTGCATCATTGAGGGCAGCATATACGCCGCCGGCCAAGGCATCGGGGAACTCAAGACCCGTGGCCAAGGTAGCTTTCACCGGATCCTCGAAGAATTCTTCGGCAATGGCTGTGCCGGTTTCCCAGCGGTTGGCACCGAAAACCCTGTTAGTACCTCCGGCCTCTCCCATAACATCATCTTCTACCGCAGCCTCGCCGCCTATAACATGTATGTCTTCAATGCTTGCTTCGTTACCTTCCAGATAGTCTGCGGTATCTTCACTGAGCTTATCCGGATGGGTCAGTAAAATAGGTGATCCTTTTATAGCAGCAGGGCTGGATGCAGCTACCGCATCGGCAAAGTTCAGGCCCGTGGTGAGAAAAACCGTTGCGGGGTTATCAGCTACTTCTTCCGCTATTTTAACTGCCGTGTCAAAGCGGCCTTCGCCAGCAATTCGCTCTACCCCGTAGTTCATATCATCCAACTTATCGGCCACCTCTTCCGAAACAGCAGCTTCGCCGCCCAGGACGTAAACAGTGTCACCTTCCGTTAGAACCCGGGCAATTTCATGGGCACTTACATCGGGGAGTTCATCTGAACAGGTAAGAAGGAGAGGGCCGCCCTTTGCATAAGCCAGGGGAACCCCGGCTAAGGCATCGGGGAAGTCCAGACCCGTGGCCAAAACCACCGCATCTGCCTCGCCATCTTCATAGGTGTTCTCGCTAATATCTACTGCCGTGTCAAAACGGCCAAAACCGGCAAGGCGATCTGTTTTGATTCTAGTTTCACCTTCTATCTCATATACCCCGTCTTCATTGGGAATTCCAGATATTGGGATGTCAGATTCCAGATTTAAAGCTGGGCGGACACCGATGGAAGCGCCGCGGGCGCTGCAGTTGCCCAAATAGCCGTGGGGGTGAACGCCACGCACAACACTGGCGCTACTCACATTAGGAGAACGTGTCCAATACCAAGCAGTATTTCCATTTATTTCCTTAGCCACCCGATCCACATCATCCGCATCTATAAAATACTCCCACACCTGTTCTTCAGAATGAGCATGATCATCGCCGAGGCCTAATTCAAGCTGTGAAGGCAAAAAGACTTGATCGGTGGTGGTGTAGTCTTCACCGTTATAGGGGCTATCTTCACTATAATTGGCCTTAGTAGGCACACTGGTGGGGATAATGCCGCTGCGAAAGCTTTCCGAGAAGGCATCGTAAAAGGTAGTCGGATAATGATTGGTATCGTCACCGGTATAAGCGCTGCCGTTTAAGAACTTGCGGATACCGTATTCGGCATTGGTAGTGCCGCTGTCGCCCCAGTGATTGCTGCCATGGATATACCTGTCGGTGCTATCATCAAAGGTGTGGCGGGCAACTATATTTTCACTTAAGAGGGTGACTCCGCCTTCATCGTAGTGATCCTTGGCGACTACGATCCAGGTCACCGGGCGGGCTGTTTCGTACTCATTAGGAGAATCTCCATCTTCGTAAGAATAAGGGGTGCCATCCCAACCTTCCGGCCCCAGACGGTGTTCCCACTCCCAGCTATTATCCACCACCCGGTCGCCGATTTCCAGATCGCCCAGGGTTTGAGTGTCGGCAGTTTCTGCTGCGGGGTTTACTCCGGTAGAATCTGCCTCCACCGCCGCCAATTGCGGCCCAACCAGCGAAAATACGAACATTACTACCAAAAACAGACTTATCCTCGCCTTCGAACTTCCCTTTAAGCTCATTTTTAGAACCTCCCTATATTTTTTTGGTGTGGACAAACTTCCCCCGGAGAAACAAAAAGAAACCCGCATTTTCGGTTTCTTATCCTGGCACAACTAAAGCTAATTTAGAAGACTTTATTATATAGCTTATTCTATGTTTCCAATATAATTCCTGCTATTTGTAAAAATATTAACAAAATTATTGGAGAAAGGCAGGTTCCTACTTCTCGCTTATGAAATAACCTCTGCCTTGTAGCTAATGGTTCTCACTACCATTTTAGGAGCAGTCAATTTTGTAAAATATCTATTACCACACTAAATAAAAAAATGGGCTGCTGGCTTGCAACCCATTTAAAAATTTTTATATTTACATCTTGAAATAAGTAAAACTATGGTATATAGTTACTTACGGAATTCACTGTTTTTTTCCTGAAGGTCGGGACTGGGTTGGAAGCCATTTAATCCCGGCCTTCCTTCATGTTGTTGTCTTTTCCATTATTAAGCACAATATATTGATTGTAAAGGCAAATATATAAATAATAAAAATTCCTTCCACCCCCGCCAATATTATGAAATAATCATGTTATTATGTCTCTGATAATGGCTCTTTTAATAAATTAATAAGCTTTTCAAGCAGCGATTTATGGTAATTTTACACCAGCGTCAACACCATATAATATAAATGATTTATTATATATTTAACTACATTTCTAAATCTGTAATCTCAATGCCTACGAAGTGTGGGTCGGTCATTGCAAGTTGAGCATCTTTAGCTAACTTGTCACGTAAATCATTGTTTTCAATAGCATTTTTAATTATAAAAATTTTGTATTTACAAGATAACAGGTAATAACCTATACTTAATGCAGCTGAATGGTTCAACCAATTATTTGAGTGGGGGTAGCGATAACTGCAGGCAGTAAATAATTATTAATTTAAATAACTTAATAATGCAAGGAGGTCTGATTTAATGGTTCAGGTAGATGTATTTTGGGCGTATGCTTATGGCGCCGGGTTTGCGGTGGCGTCTTTCCGGCAGCTGAAGAGAATGGGAGAGACAACTTCTTCCACAGAAATAGAACCGGAAAAAAGAAGATATAACCCTTTTGAAAACATGTACTTTGTTAAGGCGCTGCTCTATATCGCCGTTCTTTTTGTTCCCAGCGGTGCTTACCTGTTATGGAATTTTCCCAGCTGGGAGACTATGCACGTGGGGACATACGAGACCATACCTGCATGGATTACCTGCCTGTTTGTAATGACTATGCCCTTGCTGTTCATGTTAGGTTTTTGGGTTACATACAAACTGGTTTTGGTGGAAAAATATTTCGCTGCGGCTCTTCAGCCAATTCTGGGTTATTTTCTCATGTTCTTTATCCTGGCCAACGGATGGGACAAAACGGGTTACCAGCGGTTTTTTTCCGCTACCAGGGAAGATTTTTATAACTGGCCTTCCGGTTTCAGCGAGCAGATAAACGCGGTTATATCATGGCTCTCATCGGACGTGGCCTTTACCCTTTACGGTATGGGGGTAATTCTCATTCCCGTTCTGCTCTACATGCTGGTGAAATGGCTTTATGAAGGTTATGAGATGGGAGATAACCTGGATGTAGACAGGTATGAAAAAGTCAATCCGGTTTTAACTACTATTATGCTGCTGGTGGCAGTGTTTGGCGGTGGCCTGGGAAGTGCCATATTGGCCACCGTTCTGATCGCATATACCGGCTGGATAATCGGTATATTAATTTCCCTGGTTATTATTTACATAATGATTGTAAGGATTTTGGGGCCGTGGATGTGCCGTTGGATATTGCTGGTGAAGCAGCTTTAAACAGTATCCGGACGGCCTGTGGATTGCCTGTAATCCAGATTGAATAGATAGAATCTACTTTTTATGTTGAGAATTAATAACAAACATTAATTGCAACTCAAACCTTAATTTAGTTACCTGAGGCCACGCATCATAAAAAGGCGGATCTTCGTAATAATCACAGTCATTTCATAAAATTCCTGAGTATGGTTCTCAGCGGCAAACTTAAGCTGTTTATTCTGCACCTCCGGCACATATCCGGTAATAATCTTATCTGAGGGTGGGTCGTGATTATGGGCATCCCATAAATTATTTGTTATACCCCACATAGAGCGGATATTTCCCCTGCCGGTATCCAACTTTAACTTCTACAAACAGCCCGGCGGCATCGGCAATCTGTGGCGAGACTATTTTGACCATGAGCAACTCCTGGTCATCCGGAATGAGGATGAGCTAGTAGTGTTTTCCGGCTGCTGTCATATTCTGTCCTAAGGCCTATCGAAAAGGTCTATAAACTGGTTCAGGGCGATTACCCGTAAATCGTCTACCTTTAGTTTACCGGAAGCAAGGGCAAGAGCCGGGCTGGTAACTCCCGCAGCAAGTTCCTTCCAGGTGTTTTCGGCCACCCGCACCACCACGTCGGCATCTTCGTATCCTCTGTAACGGAGCTCGGCAACACCGCGTCGGACAATAATTGTGTATACTTCCCCGGTATCTGTAATATTAAATTCGGCAGATGTTTCAACATCAGCTGCAGCTATGGGATCAAGGCTTGCGGTCATAGCTTTGAATATTTCCTTAATCGGTATAGCATGAGCTGCTCCTGCTTCGACTTCAACTTCTGGAGAAAGGGTAATCTGACCGGCCAATTCCAGCGCCTGGGTGAAATAATAATGCCGGGAATTGATATTATAGCTCTCCTCTCCCAGCTTCATCAGAGCAGCAACTTTTAATTCCCGTCCCTCTTCAGAATCCGGATCAACAGCTAATATCATGTCGGACAATTCAGCGGCCCACTGAAATTCCCCATTTTCCATGGCCTTATCCGCTTCGGCAACCAGATTTTCGAATCCACCGGCTAATTCTGCTATCTTCTCCGCCCTTTCTTCGGGATGCAGGGGATTAAGGTTAGTAGCATTTCCGTCAAACCAGCCCAGGTATCTATCATAAATAGAACGTATGGCAAAAGAAATATCTCCGTAAAATTCCCGCAGTTCCGGATAAGCCTGCAAATGAGGGGGCAATTCAATTTCCGCCACCAGATCATCCGGTGTTTTTCCCTTATTTGCTCCCCTGATTACCGAATCATGGACATACTGAATTGCATCCCGGTAAGCAGTGAGCAGTTCCTCTATCCGGGCAGATCCCGTAACCGGGCCGGCGTGACTGGGAACCAGGTATTCCGCCTCCAGAGCGCGCATTTTGTCCAGAGACTCCACCCAGTGGGAAACATCACGGGGCGCGGATCCGCGAATAGTATAAAGATTGGGAAATGCAGGATAATAGTTGTCCCCGGGAAACAAAACTTTTTCATCAGGAAGCCAGACCATCAAATGGTCCTGTGTTTCCCCCGGTGTATGTATCATTACAAACTCCCTGCCACCAATATTAACCTTCAGTTCATCGCTAAAAAATTCCGTGGGTTCTACATAAGCGGTATGCTTACCGTGGTCAAACCTAAATTCCCGTCTGATTCCGTTTACGATTACATATTCTTCCGGAAGCTCCGAGCCAAACTGGCGGATACCGCGTATATTAAGAATATCTCTCAACAATATCTGCTCACTGAAAAAATCATAATGGCTGTCGTGAGCATATACAGCAAAATTATCCCCCGCGTCTTCGGCAAAAACCGGAGACCCGTAAACATGATCCGGATGAGCATGAGTATATATAATAGCCCTTACCGGAGCGTCAGAGATATCCTGGAAATCTTCCCTTATCTCTGCGGCGGCCTTCACGCTCTCAGTGGTGTCGATAATAACATTTCCCTCGGCGGTCTCAATAAGGATTACATTAGCCAGGGCGTAGCCGACGGCCACATAGATGCCGTCGGTTACTTTTTCAATTCTTCTTTCATAATGAGCATAGTATTCGGCAATTAACTCCGCCGGTTCACCCAGCTCAGGCAGGGGTACCGCAATCTGTTCCTTTTCATCTTCCTGTTGTGAACAACCGCTAAAGGATAAAGCTGCTATCAGAATAAATATCAATATAAACACCCGGTAACTCTGTTTCATAAAATCTCCTCCTGATTTATTAGTTTAGGATTACCCTCTCTTTAAAAATCCGGTCAAAAATCAGACATAGCCGCTTCAATCCGCTCCATAGCCCAGTTAATCTCATCTTTGCCGACTACCAGTGCAGGCACATTAACTTTACGGATACCACGTCTAAGGAATGGCAAATTCTCAACTGAGATGTTTGCCCGTTACCAGAGAAGTATAGATAGGAGTTTGCTTTTTATGTTGAGAATATATCACAGACATTAATTGCATGTCACTTCGCCTTAAGATGATCTAATAATGTATCTTTTCTTCTACCACTAACCATACATTTCCTGCTAACTGTTTGAATTTTAACATAATTAAGAAAGGTAAATTTTGTAATAAGAGAATATGTTCCAAAACCTTGTCTATTGCTTTATAGAATGGTATGAAATTATAACAAACTAAACAGGATCGGAAAGAGAATGTCGGGGGAGGCTCTGCTAGGCAACAGTCAAGCAACTACTATACAGCACATAACAGAACCTTTCAGGTTTGTAGCCATTCCCATTCACTCCTTTCAAAATTATTTCAATATAAATAAATCCGGGCTGTAGCCTGGATTTAAAAATACTTTCAACTATAAACAATCTATAATACCCTTTCCGATGGTAACCCTGATATATAGGGATTTAATGAAAATATATTAATATAATTTGATACAGTTTAAATTCCGAATTACTAGATTCCTAATCCGTTAGTCGGGGGTTCAAATCCTCCCAGGCGCACCATTTTTGTTGCCTGACACTTGGTAATTGTGTGTTTTTACTGGAGATGGTGATTTAATAGCATTTCCAAAGCTTTATTTTGCATTATTAACCGGTCTTCCATGTTAAGGTGTGTAGGTGTTTCTATCAAATAAACCAGTTCGTTG
>PWGL01000081.1 GCA_003554465.1 Candidatus Pacearchaeota archaeon | reverse complement strand
TAGAATGCCCTAAACTTAGTGAGGGTAAGGAAGAGAAAATTTTTAAGGGAAAAGGGGAAAATTTATGGCAAAGCCTATATTTCCTTGAAGGCGATATAATTTCATGGGTTGATGCAGATATAAAGAATATAGGTTCAAGATTTGTTTATGGCCCGGTAGGAGCCTTACTAAAAAATGAAGATTTGGGTTATGTAAAATCTTTTTATGATAGGCCCTTGTGTCGGGGAGAAGAAGTGGTTCCTAACGGGGGCGGAAGAGTCACTGAAATAATGGTTAGGCCTCTTTTTAATATGTTTCTCCCCCAGTTTTCACGTATTTTGCAACCTCTTTCTGGAGAGTATGCAGGTAGAAGAGAAGTTTTAGAGGAAATACCTTTCTTTGTGGGTTATGGTGTAGAAACTAATCATTTAATAGATATTCAAAGAAATTTTGATTTAGGTGCAATAGGACAGGTCGATTTGGGAAAAAGAAAACACAATAACCAGAGTTCAGCAGCATTGGGAAAGATGGCTTTTGCCATTCTTGGTTCTGTTATGAATAGATTAGAGGAAGAAGGTATTATTAGTATAAATAAAAGTTTAAGGGATATGTATTCAATGTCTATGAGGAATAAAGAAACAGGAGAGTATTGTTTTGAAAATTTTTTAATTAAAGATAGGGAGAGGCCACCAATTGTTAATGTTGGGAAATATAGGGATAAAAGAGGCAAGTGAGAGTATGGAAAAGTATAAAAAGTAATTTTATTTATATTATTTATAAGAGAGGAAAGATGAGAAAGACTTATTTAGATAAACTGTTGAAAGTTATGGATGGTGCGAGAGTTATGTGTGGTGGTATGGGAGAGATAAGTTTTAGATATGATAATATAGTTTTTTGTGGCTTAGGAGGTAGCGCAATGCCTGGAGAGATAGTTTCTGACTTGGATTTTGATAAACCCGTTTTTAATGCCAGAAGCTACTTACCTAAATGGGCAGGAAAGAAGACATTATGTTTTATAATTAGTTATTCTGGAAATACTAAAGAAACTCTAGATTTATATGAGAAGGCTAAGAGAAAAGACTGCAATATTGTTATAATCACATCTGGTGGTAAGCTAAGTAAAAAGAAAAGCAGAAAAATTAAAAAGAAAGTAATAGTTCCTAAAGGGTATGAACCTAGAGAAGCCTTACCTTACCAATTATTTCCTATCTTAACTATTTTAGGGATAAATTTTGGCACTACAAAAAAAGAAGATGGGAGGCAAGCTGACAGTACTGCAAAAAAAGTGGTTAAAAGAATAAAAGATAAATTACCTAGAATTTATGTTGCTGATGAAAGAATGAGATCTATAGCTTATAGGTGGCAGACACAAATTAATGAGAATGCTAAGAAACTGGCTCACTCTCACTTTTTTCCTGAATTAGCTCACAATGAGATAGAAGCCAGAGAGGGTAAAGCTATTTTATTGAGAGATAGTAAGAATGTTGAGAGGCCTGTAAGTAAAGCTATAGATATACTAAAACCTATAGAGATAAAATTAAAAAATGATAAATTAATTGATAAAATATTATATGGTATTCTTATAGGAGACCTAGTTAGTTATTATTTGGCTGAAATGAGAGGTTATGATTATTTATCTACAGAGAGAATTGATAAATTGAAAGGTTAAATATTGATTTTATTTTAAGAAAATATATACTCCAGAACCAAAATATTTATAAAGCCGTAGTTTCTTTACTTTACTAAGATTATTTAATTATTTTGTTCTTTCGGGGGATCGAACAAAATAATTCGAGTTTGCTTGTAAGTATTTTTCTTAGTTATAAATTTGCTTTTTCTTAATAAACTCAAGAAAGGCAACTATTTAAACTTTTCGGTTTAAGAGAGGTTTATTAAATTTCCGGGTAGAAAGAGGTGATAATATTCGGAAGTTGCCAAGAGAAAAAAAAGAAAATGAAGTTTACAAGAAAAAGTGAAAGGAGGTTAAGAAAATGCCGTTAGATTTTGCAAAAGAGGCTGTTGAGAATGCAGATAAGAACTCAATCAACTTCGATGAACTTAAAGCTGGTAAGGCCAACATAAAAGTTTTTGGTGTTGGAGGAGCTGGTGGAAATACAGTAACATGGTTGTTTAACAAAGGAATTGACGGAGCTACAGTTTATGCAGCAAATACAGATGCATTACACCTTTCTATTTCTAAGGCTGATGAGAAATTACTTATTGGTAAAGATCTTACAAGGGGTCTTGGATGTGGGGGATACCCACAAAAGGGTAGAGAGGCAGCAAAAGAAGCAGTTAGTGATGTTAAGAAATCTGTTTCAGGAGCTGACATGGTTTTTGTGGTTGCCGGAATGGGTGGAGGTACAGGAACTGGTGGAGCACCTATAGTAGCTCAGACAGCTAAAGAGAATGGATCCGTGGTTATCAGTGTAGTAACGATGCCTTTTGATAGTGAAAAAGCTAGAATCGACAAGGCCGAATTCGGTCTTCAAGAATTGAGAGAAGTCAGTGATACAGTTATAGTGATAGACAATAATAGATTAGTAGATATAGCTGGAAATTTACCGATGCAACAAGCTTTCGCCGTAGCTAATGAGTTAGTCTCAACAATGATTAAAGGAATTGTAGAAACAATTACCCTCCCATCATTGATTAATTTAGACTATGCAGATGTTAGCACAATTATGAAAAATGGTGATGTTAGTTGTATAGGTATTGGTGAAGCAGATACTAAGAACAGGGTGGAAGAAGCAGTAGAACAAGCTTTAAGCCATCCATTGCTAGATGTCGATTATAAAGGAGCTACAGGAGCTTTGATTCATGTAACCGGTGGCCCAGATATGAAATTAGAAGAGTTCAGCTCTATTGGCCAGATGGTTTCAGAGAAGTTAGATACAGATGCGCAGGTTATAATTGGTGCCAGGATTAATAAGGAATTCGAAGGAAAAGTTAGAGTTATTACAATTATGACTGGAGTAAGTAGCCCATTTATTTTGGGTAAGCCAGGCCAAGCTCAAGCATCTGAAGGAAGCAACAGTGAACCTTCCAGAGAGATCTCTGATGAACTAGGTATCGAAGTTTATAAGTAGCTAACTGATTAGGTCAGATTCAAATTCCCTTAGTCTTTTAGTTCTGGCCTTCCTCATAAGGGGAAGGCCGTTTTCTTCTTTTTTTATAATTTGATTATTATTATTTTCTATTTATTTACAGAAATAAAGTTGTTATCAAATTTAATTAGTCTCTAGGCATTTTTTCAGGAGACATTTTTTTCTGTTTCCACTTATTGAAAAATAAATTATTATCTAAGTCAGGTTTTGTTGGTTGTTTTCCTTTTCCAAGTTCATAACCTATAGGGAATAATGCCTCTACTTCTATATCTTTAGGAATATTTAAAATCCTTTTCACTTCCTCATCTTGGAATGCACCTACCCAACATGTTGCTAGTTCTAAATCGGTCAGTTTTAGCAAGAAATTTTGTATGGCAGCTCCTGCCTGCTGTCTCAAATATTTTTTTGCCCTATCGTCATAACTTCTTTCTAATTGTGCCGGGTCGCTACAGACAATTACTAAGTATTTTGAGTTTTGAATAAAGCTTTGTTGTGAAGCCTTTGCCAATCTTTTGATTTTTTCACTTTTATCAACAAGTAAAAATTTTAATGTTCCCGCATTTCCTGCTAAAGGTCCCTTTATAGCAGCATCTATAACTTCAATAATTTTTCTCCAGTCTGGCTTCTTTTGTTTAAATGTTCTTACCGAATGTCTTTTTTCAATTGCTTTGTCAAGTTCCATGTTTGTACTATATATTTAGAGGTATAAAAAATTAACGCAATTCTCAAAATTTTTTACTTTATAGGATTTTTATACAATCTGTCCAGAATTGAGCCATGATTTAAAAGTTAAGATTTTTAAACCCTCTATAACCTTTGTAATTATGTCATATGATGAATTATTGGATAATGCGTATAGTAAGATTGAGAAAGAAACTTCTAGCAGTAGGTTCGAGATGCCTGATGCGGTAATAACTTTTGAAGGAAATAAAACCATAATAAATAATTTTGGAAAGATATCTTCATATTTAAATAGAGATGAGAAACATGTGGAAAAGTTTTTGGAAAAAGAGCTTGCGGCTAAGGGGGATGTCAAAGGCCATAGGTTGTTTTTATATATAAAAATTCCAAAAAAGCAAGTAAAAGATAAATTAAGAGAATATTTTGATAAATATGTTGTTTGTAAGAATTGTGGAAAGCCAGATACGGAAATAAAGGAGAAAAAGGGTAAATATTCTATAAATTGTCTTGCATGTGGGGATAAGCAGCCTATATACTCTATCTGAATAAAATTTTATATATCTATCAATATCTATTGGCAATACTTTTTTTGTAATATTTCAAAGAACAAAATTTAAATAGCCAAAAAGTTATTTCTAAATATGATTGTAAAAATACATAACTCTTATAGAAATATAGTTTCTATTTGTGATGAAGATTTGTTGGGAGAAAAGTTTGAAGAAGGTAAGAAACAGCTAGATGTTAGGGAAAGCTTTTTTAGAGGTGATAATTTAAGTGAGAAAGAGGTTAAAGACATTATAGAGAGTCAAGATAAAGAAGATGCAACATTTAATATTGTAGGAGAAAATTCTATTAATATTGCTCTTGAGTATGGGATTATAAAGGAAGAATGTATAAAGAAAGTAGAAGATATACCTTTTGCTCTAGTTTTTCTATAAATCACCAAAACTTAAAAACCCTAAAAGAGATATGTAATATATGATTAGGGAATTATACTTAATATAAAATGGCGAAAAAGAAAAATAATAATAGGAATCATGAAAGTCAAGGAATAGGTAGAGTTAGGTTACCGAAGAAAGGACAAGTTTTAGGAGTTATAGAACAGAGAGTGGGTGGGGGAAGAATGATTGTTAAGTGCATGGATGGTCATTCTAGGAATTGTAAGGTTCCTGGGAAATTAAAAAAATTTTTATGGCTGAGAGAAGGGGATGTAGTTACAGTTAGGCCTCAAAAATATGAGGAAGAAAAGAAAGGTGATGTTTTTTATAAATATAGGAAAGGGCATGTCAATTGGCTAAGGAAGAATGGTTATTTGAAGGATGTCGAGGAAGAATTCTAAAACGATATTTTAAAATGGAAGAGTTAAAAGATAAAACTATTTCAAGGATTAAGGAAAAGAAAAAAATATTGGAAAGAGAGTTGAATGTCCAGATAAATATTAATAAAAATAGGATTATGTTAGAAGGAGAGGAGCTAGATAAATTTGTAGCAAAAAAAGTTCTAAGGGCACTAGATAGGAATTTTAAGATAAAACAGGCCTTAATTTTAAAAGAAGATGATTGTATTTTAGAAGACGTTAATATAAAAAATATGACTAAAAGGAAAGATATTTCCACAATAAGAGCTAGAGTTATAGGTAGAAATGCTAGGACAATAAAGTTATTAAATGATATTTCTGGCTGTTACATAATCTTACATGATAGCACCGTAAGTGTGTTAGGTCAAAATGAAAATGTTGAGAGGACTGTTTTGACAATAAAAAAATTGGTTCAAGGAAGCGACCATTCTAAGGTATATACTTATTTGGAAAAAGAAATGAAAGATTTAAAGAAGATGCCTCAGGATATAGGCTTGAAAGAGAGCTTTAAAAATAACATTCAAGAGGGTTCAGAGAAAGAGAATAACAAGAAATCATGAAAAAATAAGAATAAATAAGTTTAAAAATCAATATATTTTTAGTTCCTTAAGTCCGGATAGCTCAGTAGGTAGAGCATGCGACTGTTAATCGCAGGGTCGGAGGTTCAAGTCCTCCTCCGGACGCTTTTTATTTTTAATAAAAATCTCATAAAAAATATTATCATATAAAAAATCAACCTAAATATCTAATTTTTCCAGGTTTAGGCTCATAGGCTAAGCCTTCTTCTAACAATTTTTGAATTTTTTCATTTATAACTTCTGGAGGTGCATCCAATTCCATAATTATTTTATCAGTCTCTATTCCTCCTTGTTCCTCTGCATCCCTAATCATATCTATAATTTTGTTTTTAATTTCTTTAGATTCCTCTTTATTTTCGCTTTTACCCTTCTCTTTATTTCTATCTTTTTCTAAATTTTCTAGTTCTAATTTCCTAACTAGTAAGTATCTGGGATCTTTCTTTTTAATTATTTTTGGCTGCACATATATCTCTTCCTTATACTCTCTTAGCTTTCCTATAGTCATTACGGTATCTCCTTGAGCTATTTCCTTGAATTTTTCCACATCTTCCCCAAAAATTTTTAATGATAATTGTCCAGAAGCATCATCGATGGTCAGGAAAGTATATTTTTTCTCCCCTGGATTGTCAAATCTTTCAATTATATTTGCTACTACATTCACTCTTCTTATTTCTTCATTATTTATTAAGACAAAGTCTAACTTATCTTCCTCTTTCTTTACTGGTTTTCCTGATTTTATATCTCCCAGTCTAATTTTACATGCAGTAGCTCTTTTGAATTTTTCTCCAGTCATTTTCCTTTTTCTTATTTATATTTATATTTTGTTTACTTTAAAATCTTCCCCTTGATTTACATTTTTTGTATATGGCCTTTTTTTGGGTGAAATATTTCTCCAGACATTGAAAGTTTTTGCAATGCTTCATCAATTTGATCTTCTTCTATCTTCCCTCCCAATTCTTTCCTTAACTCTTCAACAGGTATAAGCTTCCCCAATCTTGACTCTAGTTTTGTCAGGGCACTTTTAACACTTCTTATTCTTTCTCTTTCGCTAGTTGAGACTCCTGTTGCCACTCTATCAATATCAAATGACTTAGTTTCATAGTCATAACCTACTTGCATTAAATAATATTTCATTAGATCTATGGCTACTTTAGCATCTTTTTCCTCTACGGTGTCGCTTAATCTAACTTTTGCATTTGCTTCAGATAGTCTGACTAATGCCTCTAGTTGTCTAGCAGATATTGGAACTGACTGATTAGGATCTTCTGTATCTGTGGGAGAATTTCTTAGCCCTACATAAAAATCTCTTATCTTATTTTTTGCCTCATCAGATAAATGAGGATTTATGTGTTGTTTTGCATACGCTATATATTTTCTTAATAGTTCTCTATTTATAGGTGGCTGCCTATCTCTATTTTCCTGATGCTCTAAAAGCACATGGTTTGCAATAGCTTTATCTTTAGACTTGTTAGGATTATCTTTCATAATAAAAATTACATCAAATCTGTTTATTAATGTTGACGGCAATTCAATTTGGCTGGCAACTGTCTTATATGGGTCGAACCTTCCTAATTTTGGATTAGCTGCTGCCAATACAGATGTTTGGGCATGAAGTGTTGCCTGAACATTCGCTTTACTAATTGTTACTGTTTGCTGCTCCAGCGCCTCGTGCATTGTAGATCTATCTTCATCCCCCATTTTCTCTAACTCATCAATACATACTATTCCTCTATTTGATAAAACTATAGCTCCTGCCTCTAAAGACCAACCATTTAGGTATTCATCTCTAACTACTGTAGCAGTTATTCCGGCACCCGTTGCCGACTTCCCGGAAATATATCGTCCTTTAGGAGCTACCTGGCTCACATATTTTAAAGAGACCGATTTTGCCACACCTGGATCCCCTACTAATAGTATATGAATATCATCTCTTGTCTTAGTCCCGTCACTTCTTTCTTTTTTTACACCTCCAAACATTTGTAATGTCAATGCCTTTTTTATCTCGTCATACCCATAAATAGCGG
>PWGL01000062.1 GCA_003554465.1 Candidatus Pacearchaeota archaeon | reverse complement strand
CTACAACCAGCTCATTGAATCATATTCAACTAGAAATAAATAATTATCGGTTAAGTCCTGCTCAACGACGCAATTCATCCATTCCTTAAAAGAAATGGATTTCTTGCTAGAAAATTAAAAATAAATACTAAATATTTTATTTATATTTTTTCAATTTCTGGTTCTACCTTATCAGAATCGTCTTCTCCATCGCCCTCGCTAGAATCTCCTGAACCTTCTCCTGAATCACCCTTAGAATCGCCACCACTAACATCACCATTAGAATCTCCAGAATCTGAACCGCCTTTCTCTATAACTTCTAGCTCCCCCATTCTTCCAGTAGTTAATTGCTTTTCACCCCTAAATTCTTTAACATAACCATCCTTAATTCTAATTTTATCACCTTTTCCAACTTTCTCAATATCATCATTCCACAAAGTCAATTCTATCTGGCCCGAATCATCCTCAAGCATAACAGAAACCAATCTCAAATTTCTGCCATCCTTATCAAAATTTTTCTCGTCACCTATAACTTTAACTACTGCCTCTACTTCAACATTCGGTTGCTTTGGCTTTAATTCTGAAATTTTCATATTATATTTTATCTATTTTTATTTAAGTGATTCACACCCAGTAGCTCCCCCTAAAGCTTCCAATGTTCTTGCCCCCTCATACATCTCTCCGTCAATTTGTATTTCTGGGACTCCTGTTCCTATCATTTCTTGTTGACATTTTTGCTGTTCTTCAGTACATTCAACATAGACAGAACTTACCGCTTCATAACCTCCCAACATTTCTACTAACTGACTACAGGCAGGACACCAATCAGATCCATAAATAACCATGCCTTCATCAGCTAAACAGTCATTAAACTCTTTCAACTGCTCTAATTCTTCCTGAGAATAATCAACTTGTTCTTCCTGGACAGGCTCTTCCTGGACAGGCTCTTCCTGAACAGGTTCTTGGGCAGATTCAGTAATTGGAACTAATTCTGGAATGAGATTCTCCCCATCCTTAGTAATATATACAGGGATTGCCTGGCCATCAAGACTCAAAACAACTTCATACAATCCACTTTTCTCTTCAACACTCTCTAAATCAACATCACCATCCTGAACCTGAGCATTCAAAAAATCTACAACCTCTTCTCCTGCTTCACTCTCGCTAATTACATGTCCTGTAGGTGAAGTCGAAGCCAAGTTTAACCCAACTAATGCCACAGAAACAACAGCAAGAACTAAAGTAGCCAAAATCCAGGGATTATTTCTTACATTGCTAAGAAAATCTTTTCTTTCATTTCCGCTTTCTAGCTCTTCTTTATCTACCATTTTTAGCATAAATATAATCTCTTTTAAAAATGTTTGTATTAAAAGCCCATAGGTTCTTGAATCTCTAAAGGTATAAGTTGGATAAGATAGTCTGCATCTTTAGACATATACATAGGTATCTCCTGACTACTGACAACAACTTCTACCCTATACAAATCACTCTCTTCAATTATATCTTTAGCAGAAACCTCTTGAGTATCAGGAATATTCGGATCTTGGTCTACAAAATCTACTAGCTTCTCTCCTGCCTCTTCCTTGCTAATTATTTCTTCTTCATCTAACCCTATTAATTCTCCAAAATCAGGCTGCTCTCCCGCAATCCCTAATTCTCCTGTCATAGGCATAATTATAACTCCTAGCTCGCCATCTCTTGTCATATAGAATTCATTTGGGACTTGCTCATCATCATGGCCTAAATTTGCCCTATACAAATAACCTACCTCCTCGACACCTTCCAACTCAATCCGTGAACCTAAAAAACCTACTAGATTTTCTCCTGCCTCTTCCTTGCTAATTATTTCTTCTTCATCAACCTCTATTATTTTTTCTAATTCATAATCTGAAATATCTCTGGTATTGGGAGATGAAGGAAAACTAAACACTATAAATATGCCAAGAAATAATAAAATAGCTAAAACAACAACCACTTGCGAGTTATCTCTAACAATAGAAATAAAATTGTTTTTACCTTCGCCCTTTTTTGAATTTTTACTAACCATAAGATAAATTATTTAACAATATTTAAAAAACTTTACCATAAAAATTGCAAGACATTAATTAAATTTATAAGTTAACTATTCTTAAATACAGTATAAAAGAGGTCTAAAAAATGCCGAGAGATATAATTATAGGGAGAGACGAAGCAGATAAAAAGAAATTCGGAGATAAAGGGTTAATTTATATTGGAAAGAGTTATGTAAAGATGGGAAGATACACTTCTTTATCAAACCCTGTATATATGGACATTGCTCGTTCACATGTAGTCTTAGTTTCTGGGAAGAGAGGTAGCGGAAAATGTCTGCACGGAGATACTTTAATAACTTTGGCAGATGGTTCAAAAAAGCCGATAAAAGATTTAGAAAATGACAAAGAAAAAGTTCTGTCTCTAAATAACCATCTAAAAATAAAACCTGCAGAAAAAACAGAGTTTTTTTCACGGAAGGTTAAAAAATTGTTGAAAATAAAATTAAGAAGCGGAAAAGAAATAAAAATTACTCCTGAACATCCTTTATTTACAATAAAAGGGTGGAAACCTGCAGAAAAACTAAATATAGGTAGCAGAATAGCAACTCCAAGGAAAACTGAAAATTTTGATAGAAAAAATACAAATATAGATACCATCCCAAAAGGTCTGTGGGAAACTTATAAACCTAAGAATTTGGAAAAGGTAGAAGGAAATATAGGATGCGAAACCACTAAGATTGCTCCATCAAGACAAACCCTATTGCAAATATCAAAAGCTGACCAAAATAAAAGTCTTGAGCTATTAGCAAATTCAGATATATTTTGGGATAAAATTACATCTATTGAAATGTTAGAAGGAAATTTTAAAGTATATGATATTTCAGTTCCAAATGGTCACAATTTTGTAGCTAATGATATAATTGTTCATAATTCATATTCTTTGGGAGCTATAGCAGAAGAATTGGCTACATTGCCAAAAGAAGAAAAAGGGAATGTGGCAGGACTTATATTTGATACTATGGGAATTTTCTGGACTATGAAATATGCCAACGAAAAAGAAACCCCTTTGCTGCAAGAATGGGGATTAAAGCCAAAACAAACACCCGTAAGAGTTTTCGTACCAGAAGGATATTATAAAGAGTATTATGACAGAGGGCTGCCCATAGATAAAAAATTTTCTATTGATCCTGCAGACTTAAAAGCTGAGGATTGGGTACTAACATTTAATCTAGATCTAACAAATCCTGTAGCTGTTTTGATAGAAAGATCAGTTACAGATCTAAAAGAGGGCAAAAAAACTTTTTCGATAAAAGAGATAATAGATAAGATTGATGAAGACAAGACAGTAAAGAATGAAACAAAAAATTCTGCCACTGCCCTTTTTGAGGCAGCACAATCATGGAAAATATTTTCTAAAGGCGGAACTAATATCGATGAGTTAGTTAAGGGTGGTGAAACATCTGTACTTGACCTATCAATGTATGGTAGCGTGGGAGCTTTTAATGTTAGGGCATTAGTAGTCGCAACAATTAGTAGGAAATTGTTCGACCAAAGAATGATGTCTAGAAAATCTGAAGAAATTCAGGCAGTTGAAAAAGGTATAGACTACTTATCTTTTGAAACAAAAAGAGAAATGCCGCTGGTATGGCTATTTGTAGATGAATGTCACGAATTTATTCCCGACGATAAAAAAACTCCTGCAACTGACGACCTTATAAGATTGTTAAGAGAAGGTAGACAGCCAGGAATATCTTTAATAATGGCAACTCAGCAACCAGGGGCCCTTGCCAGAGATGTCACAACCCAGTCAGATATAATCATATCTCATAGAGTTACAGCCAAACCAGACGTTGATGCGCTAAATAACATAATGCAGTCTTACCTATTAAAAGGTATTAAACAATATTTAGATGACTTACCTAGATTGAAAGGTTCTGCAATAATTTTAGATGACAATAGCGAGAGAATCTACCCTATGAGAATGAGACCTAAATTTACATGGCATGGTGGTGAAGCGCCAACGGCAGTAAAGGTTAAAAAAAGATTGTAGTAAGGTTTAAAAAATATCTTTTTTATCTCTATAAAATGACTAATGAAAATAATGAAAAAGTCCCTCTTGAAGATATAGCTCAAGAAATTATAAGGGCAAAAAATGATGAGGGTTTTTCGAGGCTTGATGGAAATTTTCAGCCACTAATTGATGAGGTTTGTGAAGAATTTGAGATAGCACCTTACCAAAATACTGACGATCCAGAAAAAGACATTACTAGTTATTTAGAGTTAAGAGATTATGTCCGTAGTTATGCAGAAAGTAGTTATGGGCAAGGAGAAGTGTGTTCTTTTCTCAAAGCATATGAGGATCCTAGAAGAGCTGCCTCAATCTAAACAACCTGAAAAATAATTCTATACCTAAATTTATATGGGGCTATATTGCCTGCAGTATCTTCTTCTGAAAATTTTATCTTCTTTCCAGCTTTATCAGCTTCGTCCTTTATCTGCTCCTTAATCTTTTCTATATCTTGGCCAAATCCATAATATACTATTTCACAGCCTTTCTTAGAAACCATAAATGCCTGCTCTAAAAAAGTATCTTTTAATTGTGGTCTTGGCATTATTATTTTATCAAATTTCAAACATTCCCCCCTCAACCTAGGTATTTGTAATTTAACGTCACCTTGAACAACTTTGACATTATTTAAATTATTCATCTCCACATTTTTATCGGCCAATTCGCTACACTTCCTGCCAATCTCAACACTATAAACTATCTCCGGTTTAGAATTCTTAGCTATGACAATTGAATATGGGCCAACACCTGCAAACATAACTAATACTTTATCTCCATCCTCAATTTTTTCAGCCACCTCCAACCTATCATTACTTAATCTCGGAGTGAAATAAGTCTCTTCTAAATTAACCTTAAAACGACAATTAGATTCTTTATGAACAGTCTCAACTTTTTTCTCGCCAGCCAGATAGACAGTATTAATTGTTCTTAACCTTCCTTTAACTTTCTCTTTTTTCTCCAAAACTGTATTTATATTCTTCTGCTGTTCTAATAATTTTTTAGCTACCTTCTTCTTATAACTTTTACTTTCATCTTCAAATTTCAAAATAGCTATATCTCCCACAACATCATAACTGCTAGGTATTTTTACATCAATCATAACTAACAATAATTAAGTTTATTTAAAAATATACCCATATAGCTCAAACCAATATTATTATAATAAAAAAATTACATTGCGAAAGATAATAATTTAATTGTTTTTTAAGAATTCCTCTACTTCTTTTACTACTTTTTCAAAATCATTTAAGTTTTCTTTAATTGTTTCGAAAGCTTGTTTATCTTTAATTTCCCCGTATCTATGTACCAGCACATTCCTAAATCTCTTCATCTCTCTAATTAAAGTTATAACTTCTTTATTAAAAATATTATGTTTCTCTAAATGATCAAATATTGAATCTTCTGTTTCCGGAGAACCCAATCTCAAATCAGAATTTATTATAGAACAAATATCAATAATATTCTGAATAGCAAATTCAGTTTCCTTATAAATTGAATTTCTTATTGTCCTAGAATCAAAATCTTCAAAATTTTTTGGTAATTTCTCCCCCATATACTGTAAAGATTCTATTACACTTTCTATTTTATCCTCTACAAGACTTTTTCTTAACTCTTTTTTCTCTATCATTTTACTGCAGGTCTCCTTTTTATATAGTCATAATAGTGTCTCTTGAAATCTTCAAAATTTTTTATTGTTTCATAAGCTTTATCATAAGCAAATCTCTCGTCTTTGGCATAAACTATTTCCCCCTTTAATACATTAATCCTAACATATAGGGGTAAATCTTGGAAAATTCTAACATCGAATTTCTCTGGTAATTTAGCCATTAATTTAATTTTGAAATCGAATCTTTTCTTTTCGTCGCCATTATAATATACTGCAAAATCTATATCTGATAGCTTATTCTCTTTGCTCTGAGCATGAGATCCATAGAAGAAAACAAACTCTACCTTATCAAAATCAGGCATTTCTTTCAACTTTTCCAAAAACAAATCTAAATCTTTATTTTCCATATAAAAGATAAGAAGAAGACCTTTAAATTATTTTCTCTTATATCAAAATAAATTATTGTTTGCCTTTTTCTCAAAAATCCCCCTCATACATCCATTTATCCTTAAATTAAAAATATATGGACAAAACACAACATCATAACTGCTAGGTATTTTTACATCAATCATAAAACAAAATAAAAAGTTAAATTTAAAAAGTTACTTATATTCATAACAGCGGCAAAAGAGGAAAATGAAGAGTAAAAAAATGATTGGTTATGTCTTAATAATTATAGGTTTAGCCATAGCAGTAGTAAGCTTGGTTTTTCCAGAGATATTAGACGAAGAAATTTTACCAGAATTAGACACCCTATGGATCATAATTCCCTCGTTAATAGTTATTGCTATTGGTTTTCTAATTGTTAAAAATAAATCTCCTACAACAAGAAAGCAAAGAGGAGAGGAAGTCCCTATTTATAAAGGAAATGAAATAATTGGCTACAGGAAAAAATGAAAGGAAAAAACCTAACAATATTTTCAATACTTGCGTTAATAATAATTGCCCCCTTAACATTAGGTTTTACAAGTCAATATGGCCAGTATTCAATTGACAGGATTATTGAAAATCCAAATGTCATGTTTGTACTTATTTTCATCACTTTTTTTGCACTAATCTTTTTTACCCTAAACAAAAGTATGGGAAATCCTGCCATATCAGCAGTTTTAGCAATAATAATTTCAATATTTATCTCTTTTTCAGTATCCCAAAGAACAAGATTCTATGGTTACTTTGGAGAAAAAATAGGTAGCTTCTTACTAATAATAATCCTAGCAGTAGCACTTATACTATTCATAAAATTCATAGTAGAAATTCTACATGGTTTTGGGCTATTCTTATCTATAGGAGGTATATGGTTACTATTAAGATCTGTAGAGCCAAGAGATTATTTTCCTTACCAATTCTTCACCTCAGACTTCTTTGAGATTTGGCAATTTATAACAAGTGACTTATTTATTACATTAGTAATATCTCTTTTTGTATTCCTGCTAGTCCTAGCTCATAAACCAGATTCCGTTAAATCCGTAAAGAAGTTTATGTGGGGTAAGGGAAAACAAACCTTGCTGCAACATTTAGGGAAAACCAGGGTAAGAAAATAAAAAAGAAGATATAAACAAAATATTTATAAAGGTCAAAAGTATAAAATGAGTATGGAAAAAGAAGCGCAGGTGAGAAAAATATTAGTATTGGTAATGTTAGGCTTATTTATGTTTTCTATGGTTGCTGGTATTGCTGCTGCTCAACAAAATCCAGTAAGCGATTTTTTTATAAAACTTTCTGGAGAGTGGGCAGAAGGTGAGGGTTTCAGCGCCTTTAATTCTAGAATAATATTACTGGTTTTAATTTTTGCAGTACTCCTAACACTATCTGAGCTTATGGAGTTTCAACAAAGAACTATATCTATACCTCTAAGCATTGCAATAGCATTTATTTTTAGTGCATATATTGCCCCAGAAAACCTAGTAGCAATGTTTACCACATTTGATCTCATCCCTTTCCTAATAGGAACATTCTTCCCATTATTCATCCTTTTCTTTATAACATTTGTAGCCGCGTACCGAGGAGTAAGAACTCTAATAACTATACAACTATTGCTTTGGTATGGTGCTGTAATTTTCCTAGGATCAAAAACCCTCTTGATATTAGTAGAATTGTTTCAGTCATTCGAATTTACTAGAAACCT
>PWGL01000030.1 GCA_003554465.1 Candidatus Pacearchaeota archaeon | reverse complement strand
TCTCTATCTCATAAGGATCATCATCAGTTCCACTACCGGCTCCGGAAAAAGCAGTTACAGCTCCTGCTAGGAAAATACTTACCACTAAAAGAAATAAAAAAGCAATCACCCTCCTTTTTACCATAATACTCTTAATATTTTCCCATTTATAAGTTTAATTAATCTTATCTTTAAACTCTTAATTATTATCGACTTTTTCAGGAGATTCTTTATTAATTTTATATAAAAAAAAGATAATAAAAGCGAAGGTAATAAGAATTCCCATTGTTCCTATTAATACTAGAAAAATAAGAAAAAAACTTCCAGACTCTTCAAATACTGCCACAACTTTTTTATCATCTGTCATAATTAAATCACAATCTTTCCCTTCACAGTCTCCTTCCCATCTAACAAATTCCCATTCTTCAAAAGAACTAGCAGTCACTTCAACTTCTTCACCATAGTTATATAAATGAGTGCCTTGGCTAGGACTTGTATGTCCTCTACCTTCCTTAACTATTTCAAGGCCAATATTTCCTTCATCAACTTCATCTTCTTCTCTAATTTCAAAACTAATAATCTTACTTTCCCCATCTACCTTAAACTGATCTATATAATCTTTATATTCATCCTTTCTCGCCATATAATAATAGATACCATCTTCTAATGTAATGGTATCCTGCCCATCTTCATCAGTTTTTAATTCATCAACTAAATCTTCTTTATCTTCATCATCATAAATTTTTATTGAAACATCATATAATTTACCTGTTTCATTGAAAAGAACATTTTTCTTTTCCTGCTCCGTGATGTCAAAAGAAATAGGCCAGTCATACCTGAATAAAATTTCTTCAACCTTACCTGTATAACTATATTCATCCTTTCTCGCCATATAATAATAGGTACCTTTTCCCAAATTAACCGGAACCTCACCATTTTTATCTGTTACTGCTTCTTCTATCTTTTCTTCCATAGCTTCATCTTTATAAATTTTTATTTTAACGCCTTCTAATTCATTCTCTTCACTAAAAACTATTGTATATTTTCCCATCTCAAAATCAACTATTTTGCTTTTCCCATCTACCTTAAACTGATCTATATAATCTTTATATTCATCCTTTCTCGCCATATAATAATAGATACCATCTTTTAAATAAATCTCAGCTTGGCCATTTTCTCCAGTATATATAATATTTATCAAATCTTCCCTATCTTCATCATCGTAAATACTTATCTCTACATCTTCTAATGAATTCTCTTCGTTATACCCTACCACATATTCAGATTTCCCATGAATATACCATTCGGGAGATCCATCTAATTGCCATCCCGGAAAAGGATAACCTTCATTCAAATCTTCTTCCGAGATCTTTATATCCCATTCTTCACTGAATGTTTCTATATTATTCATCTCTCTTGTTATCTTACCCTCACCACCGTCACTTTCACCTTCAAAAACATCTTTATCCCAAAATGAGTTTTTAACTTCTATAAACAAAGTATCTGTAAACCCTCTCTTCCCTATTAAACCACCTATCTCGCTACTACCTTCAACATTACCTACAGAGTATGAATTTGAAACTACTGCCCCATTCCCTACAACCCACCCTACTAATCCCCCCACTTTATCTTTACCTTCTACATAATTAAATGAGTAAGAATTGGAAATAGTACAATCACCGCAATAACCTACTAAACCTCCTATATTAGATCCTCCATCTTCATCTATTACATCTATCTCAATATCCCCTTTTGAATATGAACTCTTTATCAATGATTTATCTCCACGACCTCTTGCTATTCCTACTAATCCCCCTACCCTTCCTGCATCCGAACCTTCTATATTTACATCGGAATATGAGTTAATTATTCTAACATCCCCTTCCCTTTTGATTCCAACTAATCCTCCTGCACCTCCTCCTTCAACATATAAACTTCCTGTAGCACTACTATTTTCTATAATACCTTCAAAATTAGTTCCGACTAAAGTCCCTACACCTTTCTCCCCAATATCTCCAACACCCTGAATGTCTACCCCTCTTAAATGAATATTATAAATTGCCCCTCCTTTCATAGAACCAAATAAGCCTACATAACTATGCCTATCTATATAAAGATTAGAGATAGTATGGCCCCGACCATCAAAAACCCCTGAAAAATGAGAATCTCCATCCCCTATTGGCTCAAAACCTTCTCCATCATTCCAATCTTTAGTTTCTGAACAATCAATATTTTCTTCTAAATAATATTCCTCTGATAAATCATTATTTATATCTTGAAGTTCCTGACAATTAGAAATAGATTCTTCCGAAGATGCTAGCGGTAAATTAAAAACTAATAATATAACTATAAATACTACTCCAAAAATTAACATACCTTCTTTTTTCATACCTATAATTATTATTTTGGGATTTATAATTGTTTTGATATCTACTCTTCAATAACTTCTACATTCTCATCTTGCTTTAAAATTTCAACTATACCTTTAGGTAAGTTAGCTATCTCATCTTTAGAAAAAGGACCTCTTTCATTACCTTCTGAATCTAAGAACTCTCCAACATCTTTCTTAAACCTAACCATACAATTCTTACTATCTTTATGCTCGCTACTCATCATCTCACTAATTTCCTTATCTGCCTTTTTCATACCGCTAACCACCTTATCGAAAAGCTCTTTCTCAAAATCTAACATATTCTCAAAATCTTTCTTAGAAATTCCGGTTTCCCTAGCTATAAATGCAAGATTTAAAACTTTCTTCTTTCTCCTAGTCATCAACTCCTTAAATAACGTAACAGCATTTTCCAACTGCTTCTTAGTTTTGGTGGTGGCCTCGGAAAACACATCGTCCTTTTTTTCAGCCATCTCTTTCTTCTCTTCCAAATACTGGGAAACATCCTTAATAAATTTCTTCCCAATAGATTCTAATTTATCCCCCTTCCTTTCATTTCTTAAAGCCTCATAAATATCGTTATATGTTATCATATTATCAACTACAAACCCTAATTTTTAACTGTTATTGTTATAGAAAGTATATAATAGTTCTAATAAATCCTTATACAAATTGCAAAAATCAGTGATAAAATAAATTTAAAATTTCGCTTCCCTTCCTTATATCTAACTCACCCTCTTCAGCCTCTCTTTCAGAGAAGCCTTTTTCACTATTATTTTCCCAGTCACACAATAAAACTGGAACTTTATCACTAGAATGACCTTTCAACTCGCAAGGAGTAGAATGATCACAGGTAACAACAACCTTCTCTTTATCAATAATCTTATTTAATCTTGAAAAGAATTTCTTGTCTATAATTTCAAGCATATTTTTCTTATCCTGAGGCCTATTATCATGGCCTGGAGTATCTACCTCTTTCAAATAAATCAAAAAATAATCGTACTTATTTTTGTTCTTTTTAATCATACTCAGGCTATTTTTTATTTCTAAGTCTAAATTTTCTTTTAAATTCTCATAAGGATTATCTTCAACATCTATCTCTTCAAATTCAAATAAATCCATACCTAATGACTTGGCTATACCTTTCATGACAGGGACCCCTGATGTGCAGGCCCAATTACTAAAATCATGAGTCATCTCGACAGAAGTACCTGGCTCCCTCATCAAAATAAAATTAGCAGGCAATTTCCCCTCATCTCTTCTTTTCTTATTTACATCATGCTCATCTAAAATATGGTACACTTCCTTACTAAATTGATTTGCAATATTAGCAGAATATTCTGAAATATCTTCCTCATCTTCAGGTATTGAAAACTCAAAAGTATTTCTATCATCACCTATATATTCTGGATCTGTAGGAGTTATATTATCTGAAAAGCCACCTCTAAAAACAACTACCCCTCTATGCTGTATTGTTGCCTTAAACTCAACATCTACAGGCAAATTTATATTCTCGTTGATAGTTTCTGCCAACTTTTTAGCCTCATCTGTAGATAAATCTCTCCCCGCCCTCCTATCTAAAACCCTCATACTATCTAAATTTTCAATAGTAGAAAAATTTATTCTAAATGCCAAGTCTCCCCTATCTAAATTAATGCCACTACCTAAGGCCTCTAGCCAACCTCTTGGGTAATTTCTCCAATCTCTCCCTAGCAAGGATAAAACACCCTCACTAGTCCCAGGAACAAAATCTTCCTTAACAGGGTAAATCGTTCCCATATTACCATTACTGGCCAAATAATCTATATTAGGTGTCTCAGCTATTTCTAAAGGGGTTTTATCTCCAAACTCCTTAATAGGTCTGTCGCCCATCCCATCTATAATAACAAATACGCCTTTCATAATACTTATAATTAACAAGAATTTATAAATATTCTTACTCTCCAGAATAACCATTAACACTAATTTTATAAAGTTTAATAGTTAATAAGTACCATGTTTAAAAAATTAAAAAATAAGTTAAAAGACTGGGCAAATAATAGTGAGAAAAAAGCCGAAGGCCTAGAAAAAGATACAAACAAAGAAGTAGGAGGAAAAGAGACTAAAGAAGAAACAAAAAAAAGTAAAATATCAGACAAGTTCAAGTTTAAAATAAGCGAGGATTATTTTGAAGAAATTTTTAACGACTTAGAAATAATTTTGCTTGAAAATAATGTGGCACTAGAAGCGATTGACAAAATAAGGGAAGAACTAAGGGAAGAACTTGTAGGGAAAGAAATAAAGAAGAAACAGGTTGAAGAAAAGATAAAAGAATCTTTAAAAAAAGCAGTTGAAGAAATATTTCCTGATTCTTTTGATTTGATTAAAAAGATAAAAGAAAGCGAAAAACCTTTCAAAATTGTATTCTTCGGAATTAATGGTTCTGGAAAGACTACTTCCATAGCCAAAGTAGCTAATATATTAAAAAAAGAAGGCCTTTCTATAATTTTATCTGCTTCAGACACTTTTCGAGCAGCTTCAATTGAACAATTGGAAAAACATGCTTCCAATCTTGGAATTAATATAATAAAAGGCCAATATGGGTCCGATCCTTCTTCTGTTGCTTTTGATGCGGTTAAACATGCAGAATCAAAGAAAAAAGACGTTGTCTTGATTGATACTGCTGGAAGAATGCATACTGAATCAACTTTAATGGAAGAAATGGAAAAAATAACTCGAGTCGTTAATCCAGATTTGAAAATTTTTGTTGCAGAAGCTACAACAGGAAATGATGCAATTGAACAAGCAAAAACATTTAATGAAAATATAGGGATTGACGGAACAATATTGACAAAATCAGATATAGATGAGAAAGGTGGAGCATCAATTTCAGTTAGTTATGTTTCCAAAAAACCAATTATTTACTTAGGAGTTGGTCAAGAATACAAGGATCTAGAAAAATTCAATAAGAAAAAAATAATAAAACAGTTAGGATTATGATATATACTTTGGTCCTTTTACTTCTACTCTTTTTCTAACTAGCTTCTGCAATTCTTCTAAAAATTTCTGGGGTTTATTGATATTTTTAACAGGCGGGTACTTACTAAAAACCCTAACATTAACTGTCCCATAACCTAACAATCTTTGCAATAAAGGCTGATCTATTTCTAAATCGGAAACTTTCAAAAAATCTATTTTTGTAACATTCTTTATTACTTTTGGAGATAAATATAACCCTACAATAAACAAAAGAAATGCTACTCCTAACTGGGAGAATATTGAAAGATCACCTTATTCAATTATTCCAAAAGCAAGAGGTCCTACAAGAATTCCTGAAATAATATAACCTACTATCAATGGTTGTTTTAACATCTTCATTAAAAGAGATATTCCTAGTACTACTAAAATGACCAAACCCAATTGTATAAATATATCCATCTTCTCTTTTTTATTATATAATCTTGTAAGTGACTAAATTTATAAATATTGCTAGAAAAACCTTAATTAAATAAACTTATAAATCAAAAAATCTAAAGAAAAACATGGTATTAGACAAATTAGGACAAACCTTAAAGAATGTTACAGACAAGATAGCTTCCACTGTATTTGTTGATAAAAAACTTATTGATAGTGTGGTAAAAGACTTACAAAGAGCGATGTTGCAAGCAGACATAGATGTAAAACTTGTAAAAGAATTATCAAACAAAATAAGAGAAGAAGGAAAGAATGAAAAAATTAAAGGTGTTGACAAAAAAGAGCACATAATAAAAATAATCCATGATACTTTACTTGAGATTTTAGGTAAAGAAAAAAAAGAATTAAAACTAGAAAAGAAAGGCAAAAAGAAAGAACCAGAAAAAGTTATGTTGATTGGAACATATGGTTCCGGAAAAACTACGACCATATCAAAATTAACAAACTACTACAAAAAAAGAGGTCTAAAAACATGTATGTTGGGTCTTGACGTCCACAGACCTGCAGCTGCAGAACAACTTGAACAATTAGGAAAGAAACATAATCTTGATGTTTTTATTGACAAAGATGAAAAGAAAGCAGAAAAAATTTACAAAAAATATGAGAAAAAATTAAAAGAATATGATGTGGTTTTTGTAGATACTGCAGGAAGACACTCTCTAGATAAAGAATTAGTAAAAGAAATTAAAAATCTGGGGGGGAAAATTTCTCCTTCGCATACAATTTTAGTAATAACTGCTGATATAGGGCAAGCAGCAAAAAAACAAGCTGAAGAGTTTCAATCTGCTTTAGATGTAAACGGTGTTATTGTAACAAGAATGGATTCTACAGCGAAAGGTGGTGGAGCCTTAACCGCCTGCAATGAAGTTGATGCCCCAGTGTATTTTATAACAACTGGAGAAAAAATTCACGACATAGAATCATTTAATCCAACCTCTTTCATTTCAAGAATTTTGGGAATGGGTTCTCTTGATACTTTAATAGAAAAAGTTCAATCCGCTGTAGACGAGGGAAAAAGTGAAAAAATGAAGAAGAGATTAGAAGAGGGAAAATTCACTATGGATGACTTATATGAACAATTAAAGTCGATGAAAGGTTTCTCTCTAGACAAAGTAGCATCAATGATTCCGGGATTTGGTAAAATGAAAAACAAAGTTCCAGAAGGCATGTTAGGTAAGCAAGAAGAAAATATGGAAAAATGGAAATACGCAATTCAGTCAATGACTAAAGAAGAGAAGGAAAATCCTGAAATATTGAATAAAGAAAAGACAAGAATACAAAGAATAGCCAAGGGTTCTGGAATAACAACTAGCGAGGTTAAGTCATTGTTGAAACAGTATAAAATGTTGAAAGAGTTTGCAAGCTCGGGAAAAGATATGCAAAATATGGACGAGAAGCAAATGAAAAAACTTGCCAAGAAATTCGGCGGGAAAATGAAATTCTAAAATGGGAATTAAACCAAAATGTGACAAATGCGGGAATGAATTAAGTAACTTCGGAGCATTATTGTTCAGCCCTCCAGACGAGAAAAACATAACAAAAAAATATCATATATGCGAGAAATGTTATGAAAATATGAAAAAAGCTTTAAAATGTCAAAAGAAAATATAATAGATATAGGGGCAGAAGCTATATTGATTAAAAAAGATGGTAACTTAATCAAAAGAAGAGTGAAAAAAAGATATAGACATAATAAAATTGATGAAATATTGAGGAAAAAAAGAACTAGACTGGAGGCAAGAAATATTGAGAGAATTTCTCAAGATATAAATGTCCCAAAAATAATCGAAGTTGATGAAGAAAATAAAGAGATAACTATGGAGTTTATAAAAGGTGGAAGACTAAGCGAGGTCTTAAACAAATTTAGCTTAAAGAAGCAAGAAAGAATAATAAAAGAGATAAGCGGGGCCATAAGCAAAATGCACAATAAAAATATAATTCATGGAGATCTCACAACCTCAAACATGATTTTAGAAGAAAATATTTATTTTATAGATTTTGGGTTATCTTTCCATTCATTAAAAGAAGAAGATAAGGCAGTTGACCTGCACTTACTAAAGCAAGCGTTAGAAGCTAAACATTTTAAGACATGGGAGAAATTATGGGGTATATTTATAGAAAATTACCGCCCGGAAAAGAAAAAAAGTATATTAGATAGGCTGGAGAAAGTAGAAGGCAGAGGCAGATACAAATAACAATACTTATAAACAATTATTTTCTCGTAAATTAACTAGCCCCGTCTTCCAGTGGTCAAGGATGTAAGCCTTTGGAGCTTTCGACCCCGGTTCGAATCCGGGCGGGGCTATTAATTTTAACTACACCACACAAAAATTTAAAAAGCAACTTAATCTCCTAAAAACTAACCAAAACAAGGAAATGAAAAATGGAAGAAAATGAAGAAAAGTTAGAAGTAAAAAAGCCAGAAAATGAAGAAGAAGTAAAAAAGCTAGTTATAGACCTGTCTAAAGAAGGTTATCCTAGTGAAAAAATAGGATTAATATTGAGAGACAAATACGGGGTGTATGTAAATAACTTCGGCTTAAAAATAAGTAAGATCTTAAAAGAAGAAGGCATATGGAAAAATTCAGATATGAAAAATATTAATGATAATTTTGAAAAATTAAGTAATCACTTAAAGGAAAACAAACATGATTATCCTGCAAAAAGAAAACTTCTGAAAAAGGGTGCTAAGCTAAAGGCCCTTAAGAAGTAAAATAAATTATTTTAGGTTCTAGAATGAAAAAAAAATTAGAAGAGATTAGTCAGGCATTTTTAAAAGAGAGTGAGGAAAAACCCATAAAAATATTATCTCATTATGACACTGATGGGATAACTTCTGCCGCAATAATGGCCAGGACATTAAAAAGATTGGACAAAAGTTTTTCTATAAAAATAGTAAACCAGTTAGAAGAAAAACACATTAAAGCAGGGAAAAATGAAATACTGATTATACTAGATATGGGGAGCACATTCCTGGAAAAACTAGGCAGTTTACCAAATAAAGTATTTGTTATTGACCACCACTATACAAAAGATGAAGAAAAAGAAAACACCTGGTTATTAAATCCCTGCAAGTCTCAAGAAGAAAAGATAAGTGCTGCAGGTCTAACATATTTATTTACAAAAACAATAGATGAAAAAGATGAAAAACTCGCCAGCCTGGGAGTTGTGGGGATGATAGGTGACATGCTAGAGGGTTTTGACGACCTAGCAAAAGAAGTCATAGAAGATGCAGGAGTTGAGATTAAAGAAGGTCTAATGCTATATCCTGCAACTCGCCCAATAAATAAGGCCCTGGAATTTTCCTCATCAATATATATTCCAGGAGTAACAGGCAACACAAAAGGAGTATTTGACATTTTAGAGGAAGCAGGAATTAAAAGAGATGAGGACCATTATAAAAAAGTTGTTGAATTAAGCAAAGATGAAATATCAAAATTGGAGTCTAGTATAAAAGTAAGGACGAAAAAAGAAGATGAAGAACTCACTGGTAAAATTTACCTGGTAAACTTTTTTGGTAGGAAAAAAGATGCAAGAGAAATATCTGCAATGGTGAATGCCTGTAGCAGACTGGGTTACCCATGCATGGCACTTTCTCTATGCTTGAGAAAAGAGAATGCAAAAAACAAAGTTGAGGAAATTTATGCTAGTTATAAACAAAGATTAATATCTGCAATAAATTATGCGGAGGAAAATATGGAAAATCATGAGAATTATATATTGCTAAATGCACAAGATAAAATAGAGGATACTATTATAGGAACAGTCGCATCTATAATCTCTAATTCAAAAAAATTCGGGGTGGGAAAATTTGTTATTGCTATGGCACATAGTGAAGACAAAATAAAAGTTTCGGGTAGGTTATTAGGTAAAAATAATAAGAAAGATGTGAGAAAAATGATAGGAAAAGTCATAAATGAGATGGGTGAAGAGTATGAATTTGGAGGCCACCCTCAGGCAGCTGGCTGTCTAATCCCTAAGGAAAAAGAAGAAGATTTCATCAATAATTTGAAAGAAGTTCTGAAACTTGACGTAGTTAAAGTATAAAGAACAAAAGAAAAGCTTTTTTAAACTCATATTTTTTAATAATCTCACGAAACATCAAATTAGGATACAATTAAAATGGAAAATGGAAAAAATAAGTTGGAAGAAGGGTACATAGTTTTAGGAACCGTAGAAAGAATAGCAGGAGAAACAGTATTTGTAGATATAGGAAAATATGGTAAAGGTACAATAATAACTAGTGAGGTCTCTCCAGGTAGGATTAGGAACTTAAGAGATTATGTTGTTCCGGGAAAAAAGATAGTTTGCAAGGTCTTAGGAACAGGAGGAAAGAATATACATTTATCTCTAAGAAGGGTTAGCGCTAAAGAAAAAGATAAAGTTATGAGAGAGTACGAAAGAAAGAAAAGCAGCATAAAAATACTGCAAAACATTCTGGGAAAAGAAAAAGGTCAGGAAATTGCGGAAAATATAGATAAAGAGGAGGGAGACATTTACCAATTCACCCAAAAATGCAAAGAGGAAGGAGAATTGCTTGAAAAATATGTAAAAAAAGAGGAATCAGGAAAAATTTTAAAAATCTTAGAAAAGAGAAAAGAGAAACAAGTAGAAGTAAAGGGGAAATTCGATCTTTCAACCCATCAAAAAAATGGTTTAGAAATTATAAAGAAAATACTGGGACCTTACGAAGAAAATATATATTACCAGTCAGCAGGAAAATATATAGTTAAAGTTAAGGCAAAAGATTATAAAAAAGCAAATAAAAAAAGAGATGAAATTATAAATTCTATAAAGGAAGAAGTTAGAGAAAAAGATATTGATTTTGAAATTGAAGAAAAATGATTTTAAAAAAATGTCAAAAATGCAATGAATACACTCTAAAAAAAACCCATTGTAAAGAAAAAACAAAAGAGACAGGTTATAAGTACATAAAAGTTAAAATAGAAGATAATAATCAAAAAATTGTATCAAAAGATTTAAATACCATTTCAAAATAAAATATAAATAAAAAGGAATTAAAAAATGGAAGAAAATAACCCTCATGAGAAAATATTGGTTTTGATTAAACCTGATGGGCTGAAAAAAAGTATAACGGGGAATATAATAACATCACTATCTGCAGAAGGTCTAAAAATAGTTGGAGCCAAAGTTGTCAAAGTCACAGAAGATTTTGCTAAAAAGCATTATTCTGATTTAGAAGAAGGACTAAAGGAAAAATTTGGCGATGATAAAGGTCCAAAAGTTTTTAAGAATGTTATAGACTATATCCAAGGGAAATTTCATACAGATAGAGTCTTGGCGCTAGTTTATGCAGGACCTAACTGTGTAGAAAGAGTTAGAAGGATTGCAGGAGAAACAGATCCGGAAGAAGCCCACCCTGTAACAATAAGAGGGAAATATGGCAGAGTTCACTCAAAAACAAGTGTATTCGAAAATGTAGTTCACTGCTCTGACTCAAAAGAGAGCGCACAAAAAGAGATTGATCTCTGGTTCAAGCCCGAAGAAGTTGTAGATTATGAAGAGAGATTCGAAGAATAGTTTCTATAATTAAGATATGTCCAAAAAGAATATAAAGTTAAAAAGGCTTGTAAATATAGAAAATGGCTAAAAAAGATTTTGTATTAAAATACCAACACATACTAATTTTTGGACTTTTAATATTATTTCTCGCTTATCTGGTAATCCTATTAGGAGACTTACTAAATGTCTTCGGTATTAGAGACCTTTACTCTCACCATTTCATACCTTTATTATGGAACAGATTATTTACGGAAGGAGGACCTATAGAATTTTTCCAGTGGTTATTCTTAGGAGGTCTTGCAACAATAAGTGCTTACATGACAGGAGTGTTAAGAGAAAGAGGGAAAAATAAAGAAGCTATGTTTTGGTTGTTGTTCGCAATAGCAGGAGTTTTAATGTTGATGGAGGATGCGGGAAATGTAAGAGATAGAATTTTTGTGGAACAATTAGGATTCAGGTGGCCTCTCTTAAGAATAGCCGAAACAATTTATTTTGCATTTATAGGAGCAATACCTATTTTCGCAGTATTTAAATACGGAAAGCATATAAAGAAAAGCAAAGTTACAGTTGTTTTATTGATATTAGGTTTCATCTTTTATGGATCGGCAGTATTTATTTCCGGGCCGGCAGACCTAATAGATGGGGGATGGTATATAGGAGGAATTATGTATGAGACTACAACATTTATAGGAGGAGGAGAATTAGAGCAAATATATGAAGATACTGACGAAGCACTAATGGAAGACAGCCCCAATAACTTAAACATAACCTACCGCCTAAAAGATTTCTTGCTAGAAGAAAGCCTTGAACTATTAGGTGCAATTATGCTACTTGCATCAGCTGTATCCTATCTACAATTCATAAATAAAAAAATATAATTTTCTAAAAAATAATTACCCTTTTGGAAGATCATCTCTAACACCATCTTTGGTTAGATAAAACACACATTCATTATCTGGTAAATTTGGACTATCTATCAATTTTGCCACTCTTGAATCCTTTTTCCCCCTCCTCAGGTACAACCTATAGTGAGAGGCATGAGCAACAATATTTCCTCCGATTGCTTTTGTGGGGTCTCCAAACATTATTGCCGGATTCTCCATAACTTGATTGGTGACATAAATTGCAACGTTATACTGTTCAGCCAACCTCAATAAATTATGTATATACCTATTTAATGTCTGTTGCCTATCAGCCAATCGACCCCTACCAGTATATTCTGCCCTGAAATGAGCAGTAAGAGAGTCTACAACAACTAATTTTATTGGTTCTCCGTCACTAATCATCTCTTTAATTTTATCTACTAGAAGCATTTGATGGCTAGAATTAAATGCCCTAGCTACAAATATATTCTCTAATACTTTCTCAGGATTTGCCCCTATACCTTCAGCCATCTCCTTAATTCTACCAGGTTTAAATGTTCCTTCTGTATCTATAATTACTGCTTTTCCATTAGCCCCTCCTTTATCTTTGGGTAATTGGACATTTACCGCAAGAGTAAAACCCAATTGGCTTTTCCCGCTACCATAACTTCCAAATGCCTCTGTTATGGCTCTTGTCTCAATTCCTCTACCACCTAAAAGATCATTAAAATTTTTACTACCTGTACCAATAAAATTATTCATTTTCTGTCTCTTTGCCAACTCAGTACCACTCTGAAAGCCCAAATCCAACATATCTCTTGCCGCATCTATTGCCTTTCTAGCAACAGACTCGCTAACTCCTGCTGTATCTGAAATAGAAGCCGGAGAAGCTACAGCCAAACCCATCAAATCATGAATTCCTGAATTTTCTAGCTTAGAAGCAACAGCAGGACCTATACCTGGTAAATCTGTTAATCCATATTCCTCATTTGAATCTTCCACTCCCTCTTCTTTTTCCTCAACTTCTTTTTTCTCTTCTTTATCTTCTTTTTTTGTCTTTGCCATTGATAAAAATAAGTTCTAACCTTTTATAAATATTACTTAACTAGAAGACATATATTAAAGTACCACCATTAAAAAATCATAAAACCCTGCCTAACGCAAAAAATAATAATATTAGGTCAAGTATAATCACAAAAACAAAAATCCCTGTTTCTTTTATCCCTCCGGTGGTTATATTCCATTTAGAAACCTTTTGAGAAGGCCAAAAAGGAGTGACTCCTTTCTTAGTGAAAGAATCGCTAAATATATGTATAGAATAGGATAAAAAGAAAGGTAGTGCTAAAACAGGGATAAAAAAAGCCAGTACAAAAGATATCGCTAAACAGAAAGTTAAAGAGTGTAAAATACCTCTATGCTTTACAAAAAACTGGATAAACTTTCCACCTTTACTATCTCCTAGAAAAGAGAAGGCAGAGTCTATATCAGGAATAAAAACAGTCACGAGTGCAGCAATAACAAAAACGAACTGGTTACTCACATAAGGAATAAATAAAAATATTGCCGCAAAAGTTAAAGCTAAATGAGTTCTTAACATCATTTTAATTTCCCCTTATTTTTCATTGCTTTCAAGCTCCTCAATCAACTTGTCAATATCTACTTCCTGAACATTATTAACTAGCATTTCAGTATTATTAAAAACCTTATTTTGTTTTACTCTCCCAATAAAAAAGAACTCCCCACCCTCAATTTCACCTCTTTTGCCGGAAAAATTTTCAGGCTTTAAATCATTATGATTAATCCCTAGTTGCTCTATCTGCTCAGAAAACATTACAGCCCTGATTGAATCACTACCATCGTCCAAAACTAAAGATAATAACGCCCTTTCTTTTGGCTCCATTTTACCGTGTTCTTTACACTCATAGCCTTCAGCAGCTCTCTCTACTTTTTTCCCGCAATTAGGACAAACTTTGAAAAATTTTGGATCAAAAATCTGAACTATAACTGCCCTTGTCTTTAAATTCTTCCCTACATCCGAATCTTTAATGAAAACTTGCTCATTACTTATATCCTCTTCTACATCTTCAATATTCTTATCACTTTTCTTTATGTCTGAAAAACTAGATAAATGCAATTCAGACTCTCTTAATCTCCCATTACTTATCTCAACAACATCTCCTTCTTTGATTTCACTATTTTCAATCAACTTTATATGATTAGCATCCCATAAAACAGTCCTTATATTCCCCGTCTCATCTGCAACGATAAAGTTGACAACCTTCCCTTTTCTACCATTTTTTTCAAAATTATTGACAGGAAACAACTTTATTATTTTTCCGACAGTATTTACATTTTTTTGACCTTTCATAATTTCATCGATTTTAACCTGCTCTTTATCAAAATTAATTCCCAACTCATTGGCAACTATTTGAGCAGCCCCTTCTCTAGAAATCAGGCCCGATAATTTATCCCTTTTTGCATCTACCAAACCAGTAATCTCTTGCTCTTCCTTTCCTGAAATTTTAGATATTTTTTCTACAAGTTTCTCATAATCCTGAATCATATATTTATCAAGAAAAGGCAGTTTTTAAGGATTGTTGTTTTGACAATCAACCAGATAAGTAAAAAACCTATCATTCAAAAACTAAAACTTGATAATCATTAAATTTATAAAGTATAAGGATAAATAAAAATATGGCAGAAGCACTACTAAAGCTAAGGATTATGCCCGAAAGCCTGGATGTTGACTTAAAAAGTCTAAAGGCTGATATAAAGGAGAGTTTAGAAGAAAAGGGCGCAGTAGTCAATAGTATGGAAGATGAACCTGTTGCTTTCGGACTAAAGGCAATAATTATAATGATGTCTTGGCCTGAAGAAAAAGGAACAGATAGAGCTGAAGAAGCCTGCCAGCTAAAAAATGTAAAGAGCGTGGAAACGGTGGATTTTAGGAGGGCTTTAGGATAATGCCACTTCCTGAAGACCAAGTTGAAAAAATAAAAGAACAAATCATTGGACAAATTAAGAGTTGGGATAAACCTGAGGAACAAAAAAAGCAGGCAGTTCAGCAAATACAACAAATGAATTCTGAACAATTAGAAAATTTGCTAAAACAAAATAATGCTATTAAAGAAGATAGCCAGGAAAATTCAAATCAGTGCCCTTTTTGTTACCTATCTCAAAATAAAAGCCAGACATTCCCTATAGGTGAAAACAATAAAGCTATAGCAATTTTAGAAATAAACCCTATTGGGAAAGGTCATACGATAGTAATCCCAAAAGAACATCTACCTTTAGAGCAAATGCCTAATGAGACTTTTGACCTGGCAAAAAATATTGTTAAGTTACTAAAACAAAAGCTGAATCCAAAAGAAGTTCAACTATCTACAGGTAGAAGGCAAGATCATATTATATTGAACATAATACCTCTGACAGGGGAAGAATCAGGAGAAAAAGGAGAGGAAAGTAACGAAGATCTAAAAAAGCTTCAGGGATTTTTGCTAGACCAGAGCAAAGGAAAAGAAGTGTCCCAAAAAGAACCAGTAAATAACAAAAAGAATTCTGAAAATGGTCCAGCTCAGGAAAATAATGAAGATACTTCAGAAGAAGTTTCTAAAGAGCCAGAAGTAGTTGACGAACCAAGAAGAATTCCTTAAGTACATTAATAATAAAAAAGATAAAAAGAACGAAGGGACAAAAGGTATCCCGTCTTTAACTTTTACCTTTTTGCCTGTCTTTCTTATAATTTTTACATCTTTTTCAGACAAGCCTTCCCATCCGGGTTTTATCTCCTTCCCTTTAACTTTAACAGGCTTATATAACCAATCCCCCACAACCACTTCTTTCCCATTTTTATCTATAACCATACATTCTTCTACTGCCTTAGAGTAAAATAATAATAAAGGAAAAATAGCTACAACGAATGCAAGGAAGAGAAATATTAACTCACCAAGCCATAAAATAAAAACTGCAAAAAGAATAGCTGGAAGAAAAAACATAAAAACAGTATTTTTGTCGAACCTGGAGAAAAATTCTTTTGAAAACTTTTTTCTATTGAAAGCAATGATAAAGAAAGAGTAAAATAACCCATAGAATCCACCCATAAAAAGCAATAGCAAAACATAAAAAATAATAAAAGAAATATTCATCTCAAAACTAGAAAAAAGTGGTAAGACTGGACCAAGGGCTATAAGTAGCTTAGCATCTCCTCCCGCAAAAACCCTGGAATAATATAATGCATAGGCCAACAATGTGAGCAAGAAAAAACCCACGACACTAAATAAAATAGGTTCATAACTCATCATAGATATTGACTTAAAAGAATTATAAGCTAGACCAAATGCAACTAGTGAAAAAGATAGCCAATTTGGAATTTCCCTATATTTCAAATCCCTATAACTGGCTACTAAAAGCCATACTCCTACCAGTATTATAAAAAACCAATTTATCATCTTACTATTAAAATCAAAAGGTTTATTAAACTTATTATTCTGTATAACTATGGCCAAGAAAGAAAGAAAAGGGGATTTTAAAGAGTATCTATTTTGGGCATTTATAATTGCACTAATAATTATATCTTACTTCATATTAAAAGAATTTTTAGTAGTAATTATCTCCTCTTTTATTCTAGCCTTTTTTGTTCTCCCCCTTCATAAATTTATTTCAAAAAAAACAGGTAATAAGTTGTCTGCACTAATTTCACTTTCAATAGTTTTAATAATAAGTTTGTTAATCGGAACATATATAGTCACCACACTAATATCTCAATTTTCAGTCATAATTTCTGAGGGATCAATAAACCAATTATCTCAGGAAATTTCAGAATTTATTGGGGGAATTGAATTTTTAGCTCCTTTCTCTGAAACAATTTATTCCTCAATAGAGGATTTAGGAAATTCCGCAGTCAAAATAATTTATACTTCATTGACCCAAATCCCTCGTCTTGCGCTTAATTTATTCCTTACTTTTTTTATAAGTTACTTCATAATTATTGACTGGAAAAAAATAAAAAAACAAATTATTAAAGCTATCCCTTTCAAAAATAAAAATAAACTTGTTAAAAGAGTCTCTGAGACTTCTAAACAAATAGTTTACGGGGCGCTAATAACTTCATTGCTAGCTTTTATAGTAAGCTTAATCGGTTATTATATTGCAGGAATCAGATTTTATGCATTTTTTGCATTTGTTTCAGCTCTATTTACATTTATCCCAATAGCGGGGGCTGTAATAGTATGGCTACCCCTCACAATAATTCAATTATTTCAGGGGAACATAATTGCAGCAATAATAGTATTGATAACAGGGCTTATTATAAGTAACTTAATTGACTACTTCTTCAGGATATGGGTTACAGGAAAAAGAGCAAGGCTTCACCCGATAATAGTTATTTTGGGTATCTTTGGAGGAATACCTTTATTTGGGATTGCAGGATTTATAGTGGGACCTTTAATCCTTTCAATAACAATAGAAATCCTAAAAACAAATTTGGAAATTAATAACTAATGGCCTGGACATAAAATACTATAACTAACTTTTTTTAACTTTTCTAAACTTTCTTCCAAATCTTCATCGCTACCAGTATCTAAATCAGTTCGGCCATAACCCTCATCAAATATGGTGTCTCCAGAAAATAAAATATCACTATATAAAAAACATAAACTCCCTTTAGTATGCCCTGGAGTCCTAAAAACATTTACACCTCTTTCTTCCAAATCATCTTCTATCTCTTCTATATGATTTACATCCATATGACCCAAACTTAAATCGAATGTATCCATATCTTGAGAAGCAGCAAATATTTCACATCCGGCATCATGAAAAATTTCCAAATTACCAATATGATCATAATGACAATGTGTCAACAAAACAATACCTATATCCTTAATCTTTACATCTAACTCATTTAAATAGCCAAGCAACTCTTCACTATTGTCTTGAGAAGAAGTATCTATAATTATTTTTTTATCTAAATCTAAAAAATAAACATTGCTACCAAACTTAGAAAAAGAAAACTTCCAAATATTATCTTTAATTTTTTGTTTCATCTTAAATAACCAATTAAAATAGTTCAAATAGTAATAAAAACAAAGACTATTTCTTCTTTACTTTTTTCTTCTGAGTTCTCCTTCTACCACCTTTCTTATAAGGATGTTCTTTACTCTTCTTTCTCTTTCTCTTCTTACTTCTTCTCTTCTCAGGATATCCGTATTGCATCTTAAAACCTCAAACAAAACAATGAATGACCATTTAAAAAATTAATTAAGAAATAAAAATTAAATTTTACTCGTTATTTCAGCTATCTACCTAATCACAATCGAAAGCGGGACACTCAACTTCTTTTGTAATATTTTTAACATCATCAGTCAAATCATAATTCTCTTCTTCTTCTAATCCTTGACAAGTGACATCTTCACTCTGCAATTCACCTTCATCATCTTCATAAACTAATTCCCTATCCATATTACAATACTCATAAACCTTGCCCTGAGTGCAGGCTACCCTACAATCTCTTATAGTATCATCTACATTTTCCTGGCCACCAGTAAATCCTATAAAAGTTCCCCATAAATTTTCCCAACCTGTTGTAAATCCAATAGCTAAAACAACTAAAACAATTACTGCAAGAATAATTATGACTAGGGTGCCAATGGTCATCTCAGAACCTTTTTTATCATTAATAAAATTTCTTAATTCCATTTTTCCTCTTTTTCTCATATAATTAGGATACTTTTGTTTTTAAACCTTTCGGAAAATCAGCAGCTAATTCCTGGACAATATACCCCATAATCTCCCAAATCTTTATAACCGCCTTCTAAATCTTGACAAGTCACTTTGTTGGTAACAATTTCATCATTTTCTTTATATCTTAAATCTCTCTCACTATCACAATAATCCCGTTTTGCACCTGTAGCACAAGCAGTCTGACAAGCCCTAACAATATCATCTACATTTTCCCTCCCCCCTGTTAGTCCCATAAAAATTCCCCATAAATTTTCCCAACCTGTTGTAAATCCGATAGCTAAAACAACTAAAACAATTACTGCAAGAATAATTATGACTAGGGTGCCAATGGTCATCTCAGAACCTTTTTTATCATTAATAAAATTTCTTAATTCCATTTTTCCTCTTTTTCACATATAATAAAGATTTTCCTCTTTCCAATATTAAATATATTTAGTTCCATCTATTTATAAATCTGATGTATAAAATAATTATAATAGATTATAAAAATTACGCAAATCTCTTACTTATAACATATAGCTCTTTGATTTCTGATTCCGACGGAGAATAATCATGAAAAATCTCTCTCCCGCCAGTTTTTTTAACTAAATTCGTATCAAAAACTGCATAGTGTTGCATATTAAAAAAACCCCAAAATTTTTGAGGATAAACAATTCTTGCAATAACTACTGAATTTTTTGTGGATTTTGAAAACATGGTTTCTCTATTTGCATTCCCTCTACTTATTCTCTCACAATCAAAACCTTGCTGTCTAGCAATCACACAAATTTCTCCTGGCCAAGTAATATCTCTAGCTCTTCTATCTAAAACTGATCCTACTGTCCTAATAAATCCTCCTTGTCTTTCCTCATGACTGGCTAATTTACAAAGATTCACTTCTTCTCCCAAATCCCTAAATGCCTGGTGAAGGGCTCTTGGACCACAAGATATAGGATATACAGAAGGATCACACCTATAAGATACAGAAGGTATAGAAGGTCTTGAAGGCAATTGTTCTATCATATCTTCTTCAGTTAATTCTTCGGAATCTATTTCTTCTTTTGGCACTTCTTTATATTCTGGCAAATCCTCTTCAGCAGAAGGAATTCTTTCTTCATACCCCATTCTCCTCAAAAGTTCAGCTCTTTTTTCTTCAAAATCTACAGAGGTAACTTCTACACTTACATCAGAATAGCCGTCATTATTTAAATCTAAATTAGCTACCTCTCCTTCTGACAACTTGATATCAACAGGATTGCTCTCAAACCTCAAAACTACCTCGTCTTCAAAAATTTCTATCAAAGTCATACTATGTTCTTCTCCATTCACTTCAAAATTAACTTTTTCTCCTAATTCTAAAATATCAGTAGTCTCTCCAACAATTTCTTCTTTCTTTTCTTCATCAGGATCTTCAAAATCTTTACTTACTTCTTCTTCCACCATCTCGTCTTCCACCTCGTCAGAAATATCAAATTCATAACTAAACCATATTTCACCATCATCTAAAAATCTGTCTATCTTAACAACGCCTTCATTATAAGAGACAAAAGTCTTGGGAGTACCTTGTATATCTTGTAAATAGTTAGCTATTATTTCAGGATTTCCCCCCTGGTTTACATAAAAATTAATCTTATTTTCAATAACATAAACTTCCTCTAAACCTTTAAAAGAAGAAACTTCTTCTTCCACAACCTCAGATGTTAAAAAAACAAATAATGCAGTAGAAACTAGAACTAGTGCCATTATGGTTAAAAAGAATACTGCTACAGGAGTCGAACCTTTTTTATTTTTAATCATCATTTTCATAAATTAAATCTTTATTTGAGTAAGACATATTTATATAAGATATTGTTCCTTCTGATTCAAAAAATAAGTCTACATATCCATGTGTTGAAACACCTAAATGACGAGTATCTCCTAATTTTAATTTTTTTCCATCTCTCAATCCCACCTCAATATATCTGGGATAAAGATTATTATTATCAAATTCTCTTGAAAGACATCTTGAAAATAATAAAACATTTGCTCTTTGAGCTTCAGGATAATATTCTCCTGACAAAATTCTTCCTACCGGAAGGTAATGTTCTATACCAACTCCTGGACTATATAAATAACTACTTCCCACATATAGATATTTAGGGAGGATATCTCTTGGAGGTTGTATTATAGAAATATCTTCTAGCAAATCAAAATAAGTAGACTCCCTATCATAGTTATCCCAAAAATCCTGGCTAACGACATTATTAAAATCATTATCTACCCAAAAACAATCCCCCACTTCGCTATTAATTAATGCTATAATTGTTTTAATCTCAATTAACTCTCCGCTACTACCTTCTTCAAACAAAATTTCGTCTCTAGCCCTTTCATCTATAGTTCTTGTCCCAGCAATAATAACAATAGAAGATGCAAACAAAACCATTATGAAAAAAATAACCAAAAATCCTGCTACCCAACTCAACCCTGAGCCAATTTGTCCTTTTTTCATTTTGAAGTCCTCGAACCTTGTTGTTTACTTCCAGCAGTAATTGTCAAAATTACCTTTTCTTTTTCATCGTTCAAACCCAAAATGTTCTTAGTGATACACTCTGGAGCCTCCCTTTCATATATCCCTATATCACACTGCTCTTTTATAGAAGGAACCCCATACCTATAAAGATAATCTTCTTCTTTCTTAGAAATCTCAAGATAATAATCTCCTCCTTCATCAACAACCTCTTTACTTATACGACAGCTTTCAAAAAGATTAAATTCCCCGGTTAAAAATTCCTGGTCTATATGGCCATTATCGATAATGCAATCTACAATCCTAGTAACTAAAATATCAGATTCCACACCTTTAACACTAACCTCTCTAACACTAAATATTGTCACGCCTATAACTATCCCAATAGCAATTATGATCAAGACAAAAAACCACCAAATACTGAGATATTTCTCACCACCTTTTTTACTTTTCATTATCATTTTATAATTATTACTAAATAAGAATTTCCTCCTTCAGTTCTTGATCTTAGCTCTACATCATAATCTGAAAAAAAAGAATATCTATACTCTCTTCTTCCTGACAAACTAACAATAACCTCATTTTTATCAACTTTAAACATTTCCAAAATTCCCCTATTTTCATACTCTTCATCCAGATCTGTTACATCTAAAGTGATATTTGTATTAGGTCTAGCACTATTTATTAGCATAGTTATTTGTTTGGAATATGCCTGCTCATAGGTTCCTGCAGAGCTAGAACTTGAAAAAATAAAAATCATTAAAATAGAAAAGAAAACTAAATTTAAAACTAAAAATATTACATCCTTATAGATTACCCCTTTTTTATCTAGTCCCATAATCGCAAAATGAAAAGAAAGTTAATAAATTTAATGTTTTATCAAGAAATGGATTCAACTATAGAGCAATAATCCCCTATACTATCAGCATCATAACCTGTAACCCTGACAACAGAACATCCTGTCCTTGCATCATCTCCCACCGCAATATCTCCGCAATAACCTGCCGAAATACCTCTCTGTATTGCTACATTTGTTTGTTGAAAACCTATCCCTAATACTACCGCAGGAATAACCGCTGCAGATTTAGCTACAGCTTTAACAGTAGCAATAGGAGCAACTAAAAAACTCCCTGTACCCCCCACAGCAGCTGTTTTCATAGTATTTTCTAAAACATCCCCGTAATTTGGAGCTTCGATCTGCATAAACATTATAGCCATTTGACCTATTTCTTCTTCATCAGGATCTTCAATATCATCTATATCATAATCCCCTTCATCAAGCTCTTTAAAAGCTTCACTAACTTCTTCATGACCTATCTCACTAATAGAAATATCTCCACTTTCACCTATCTCTTCAAAATAATTATAATCTTTTCCAGGCGGACGATGAGTCAACATATAAGTGAACAAATCTATCTCTTCGTAATTTATACCTTTATCTTTTAAGCTGTCCTCATCAAAAGCAACTCTTGAACATATTGTGCATGAAGAAGTTATGTCCCCCCCTCCAAAACCATAAGTTTGTGTCATCCAATCAGTTATTAACGACACTTTACCTTCTCCCATAGTTTTCCAGCAATCTAAAACTTCTCTAGCTAAAAACTTCTCTATATCTCTTTTATTGCTTACCCTCATATTGAATACATCATCATGCCCTGCAAATTCCTCACAATCCCCTCCAAAAAGATCGCCAGTAACACAATATTTTGCCTCCTTGCATTTTAAAGGGACAAACTCTTTCATCCCTCCAAATGCAGGAAGAGTTCCCCTATATATAACTGACTGGTGACAAGTTTCTCTATCAATAATAGGCCCTGTTATAAAACCATATAAAGACCACAATATAACTCCAAAACTTACTAATAATAAAATAAAAGTTACTAATATTTTAAGAGATATCTCCCCTCTCTCATTCCTTAACAAATTCCTTACATTAAAACTTTTAATTTTTTCTTTTTTCATTTTTATCTTTTTACCCATAAAAACAGTATTTAAACATTTAAATATTTTTATATTTATATTACACCTAGACTTTCAAACATAAAATATAACCCTCCAAGCAGTATGCCTATTACAACTATCCATAATAATATTTTGAAAAGCCATTCCATTTGCCCTTTTTTATTTTTCATTTTTAAATTATTGCTTTTTCTACCCCTTATTTTATTACGCGGTACTAGGAAGTGGCCCATTCCATGGGTCCGGATCTGGTTTTTCACACGAAAAAATTGTTCTTCTCCTCTCACCACTTAATTTACTTATCTTTAAATTGAATATTTGATCACCTTCAGATAGGCTTCTTTGTTCAGGCATAAAATAATCTATCGCTCCACGACTATAATCACAAAAATCTAAGGCAAACATATCCTCCCCATCCGGAAGTAAAGATGATACAAAAACATTATATTTTCCCTCCTCAGAACAACAAAATAAAAGAGGGTCATTACCCCCAAAATCTCTAAATTTTTCCTGTTCCAACCCTTCATAAATATTTATATCTACATCTCCTTCAAATTTTTCACATACCATCTCATCTTCTGGACAATTCATATACTCCTGAGAGCAAAAACAGATGCAAACCTTATCTTCGCACTTCGAAAGAGGTTTATTACAATAATCTTCTACAAATCCACTACTTATTGATAAACCTTCATCTTCAAATTTTTCACATTGTTTTGAAAAAAACTTATCGTCATAAAAAAACAAATGCCATTCTAAAGGATTGGTTATCAAAACCTCTACCTCATCCTCCTCTTCCATCAACTCCACTTTACTAGATATCCTATCTAAATTCGCCCTAGCTTGTTCTATCTCTGTTTTCCTAAAGAAAATCCCATAAAGTTGATAAGACAAAAGAACCAGTAATAAAATTACCACTACTGCTATAAGTAGGTTTAAAACTTCTTCCGGCAACAACATAGATTTTTTATTTTGTTTTCTCATTTTTATTCTAAAAATTGTTTTTATTCTGAACCCCGTTGTATAACATCATGCTCTCGTAATCGCAAATATATTTTGTCTTCAATATCTACCCTATTTATATTATAGACCTCAGTTCTTCTTCTTTGAGGCATACTAATTGTTAATTTGTCTCCATCTTTAAAATTTTCCTTGCAAAAACAAGTTTTCCCACATATTTCCTCTTCCCCCTCTAAACATATCTCCCCATCTTTGGTTACTATGCTTTTTTCATAATTTCCATCACTATTTGTATCCCACCCGTATGCTGTTTCTTCCATTTTACAATATCCGGGATTTACCCAGTCTTCAATATAATTAGGTTCGTCTTCTTCAATAAACTTTTTCATATCTTGAAATTCTACAAATCTCCAATCCTCATTTATTTTAACCTCCAAATAATCATTAGTTATTGATTTATCAACCAAATTATTTAGGAAATTTTCAAAAGATTCCGCCCTTAGGATATAACCTATGGCTAAATTATTTTGCTTCCCTTTAACATTATTAAAAACCTCTTTATCAAAATCTCCATCCAACCTTTCCCTAAATTCATCCCCATTATAATTAATAAAATGGTCTCCCCGACCACCCTCTGCATCTTCCCCATATATTCTTACCTCATTTTTTCTAGCATCCCAATAAAACTCCACCTCTCCATCCCACCAATAAGACCTCTTAAATTTTACCCCTATTTTTCTTGTATTGTGATTTGAATATGAGCAAAGATTTCTAATTACGAACTCTCCATCTCTTTTCAAGGAAAATCTATTATTAATAATTAAATTTTTAATTTTGTCATATTCATCTTTTATTTCTATGTCTTCTGCATATTCTTCACAAACATGCCCTTCTTTAACTTTAACACTACCTTCATATCCTATCCCAATTCCTCCCCCATTATCACAGTCATAAATATTCCATTCTGTGGTATGCCCTATAGGATTTCTACAAGAAAGACCTCCTAAATAATAAAATATTTTATTTCTTTCTTCCCATGGTTCTAACCCTACTGCCCATCTTCCTTGTCCAAAATGATAAATAAGTGATACTTCTTTTATATCATCTATTAAATCTTTGTCACACCATTTAAAAATTGCTTTTGTATCTCCAGTGACCTGGCTTTCGGTCCACCTCCATTTATCGCTATCTCTTTCTGTTATCTTATAATCATTTGAAACCTCTATGCAACACTCTCCCCCATCTAACTCTCCGAAATCCCATCTATTATCGTAATCAGGACCACAAACACCTTCAAAAATTAAAGAGTAATTTCTATTTTTTAGATTAAAGAATTCCCACTTCTCGTCACAACTCATTTCTGACTCAATTATTTCATCCCTACAAAACAAATGTCTTCCTCCGGCATGAAAATATTCTGCCCCGTTAAAATTTATTAGCTCCCATGTACCTATATTCTCCAAATCTAAATCTGAAAAATCCCCTCTTCTTCCAATAACATCTTCTTCTAAATTAACAATACCATTTTTAATATCTCCAATCTCTCCGCGAAATACATCCGTTAAACCTTCTCCTGGTTCAACTAAAATATCCATATTTTTCTCGTCCTTAGCCCTAATCAAAACATTTGTAGGTATTAATTTATCCTCATTTAAATCCCAGAAAAACAGCTCCCTAGTATCACCTCTCCCGAGAAAATCATCAATCCCTGCCATAAAACCATCTTTCCCCTCATGATGAATAACAGCAACTATTTCATTGCAACCCCCAATTCCTAATGCCTCTCTATCTATATCTGATAAATCTACAGGCTCATCGTCATATTCATATTCGGGGAGACCATCAATATGATCAAAAATAAGAGTTCTCATGCCTGGAAAGAAAAATAAAAATACTAAAAGAACAATCAGGCCTATAACTAAAACTATAATTTTATTGACAGGTAAATTTTGACCTTTTTTATTAATCATTTTAAATTCCGAACCTGAATATATTTTTTATATGTTCAATTGCACCTCTACCAGCTTCCGAAAAACCAAGAAATGCTGAAATAACTATTAAAAATGCAATCAGTATCAAAATCCACCAAATCAAAACATCTCTTTCTATACTACCTTTTTTCCTCTTTTTCAGATTTGTCATTTTCATAAAATTATAGGGCATTTGCTATTATTAAATTTAATTGTTACATCCCTCCTAGTGCAATAGTAGCAAGTCCTGACAATCCAAGTATTGATGCCAGGGCAATTATAAAATATAAAATAATTCCTGAACGCAAGTTTTTTCCGGTCTCATAAGTTTGTCTAAGCTTATCTTGGCCTGCATCCACAGTAACTAATGTGGCTGTCAATATAAAAACAATCTGTATTATGTAAAAACCAATAGCTAACTGCATATAATAAGGGGGGATCATATCCCTAATCTCAAAAATCTGTAACATCGCTCCTACATCCATCCCCATACCCCCTGCCTCCCCTGTCTCTTCAAACATAATTTCTAACCTATTCAAAATCATAGTTATCATTGTTCCCAAACCCACAACAATCCCAGATAGTAAAGGTGCAAGAAAAGTCATATTACTTTTCATATCACTAACCACCTCTGCCAATAAATCTCTCAATCTTTCATTAATATTATTTATATTCTTAATATACTGACTAATCGACATCAAAGATCTAGCTGCAACTCCTAAACCCCTCTTTACAGACTCAACAAGTATTTTCATGGATGTAGAAATTAAAGATGAAGGATAATAAATTATAGCCCCTCTATTATTATTAAATATTGCCTCATCAACTGACATTCCTAACTGTTGTATATTGGTATTGACAGTATTAAAGAAACCTTCTGTGGTCTGTCCTCTAGTTGCGCCTGCAACTTTAGCAAAAGCGATCTCTGCCGGAATACCATTTCCTAATCTATTACCCAACTGAAATAAAGAATTTGTGAATTCGCTTTCAAGTTTCTTGGTCTCATTCCTTGCATCCATCAACTTCTTAGATTTTTTAATATATACAAAAGAAATAAACAAAGCTGCTCCTAATGGCAGAAATAAACTTAACAAAACAGAAAAAAGGCCAAAGGGACCAACAAAACCACTTCCCGACTGAAGAAAGCCAAATAAGTTCATACCCTCAAAAAAAGGTATTCCTATTTCCTCAAAAGAATAATCTACCTGTAAACCTAACCAAGAAGGTACAGGAGTATACCTAAAAATGAAAGGTATTAATGATAAAATTATAAAAGGGATAAAAAATAATGCACCAATAAAATAGGGTTTCTTGCTTTTGAATTGATAGTAATAAGGATTTTTCTCAAGCAACTCTTGCTCCCCATAACCACCGGGCCTTTTCATTAAAACCTGACTAGTCATATAAAAAACCCCAAAAGGTATAAGTAGGTTGAATAAAACAAAAACATGATACCACTGTAAAACACCTCCTAATAATGTAGAAGCTAAAGGTAATAATGCTATTCCCAGAGTTGGTAATACGATCCCCAGCATATATAAATTAGTTAGTGGAGATCTAATTTCTCTAGAATACTTTAGCATCTTGTCATATACCCCGTCCAAAATAACCTGCAAACCTTTCTCCAAAACCTCTACTCTCCTATCATCACTAGTCTCATATAAAGAAGACTCTATAAGATGAAAAGCCTCTATAAATTCAGGGTTATAATCTCTCCAAACTTCTAAATACGAATCTAAAGATTCCTGAATTTTGCTATACCTACCAGTCTCAACATCCCAAAAAACCTTTCTCAAGTCCATAGCCAAAGGTGGTTTCAAATGCTCTCCGGCAAATTGGATAGCCCTTTCAAAATTACTAGTATGTTTCATATATGCCACTACATAAAGTATAGCCGGAACCATTTGAGAGGAAGCCTTTAACCTCCAGCTATTAGCCAACTGAGAAGGCATCTGATAAAAATAATAAAGAAGAAATAAAGAAAGAATAACCATTAAAAATAAAAATAGGGCAGGAAAATTCCCTGTCATTAAAAATATTGCTGCCGACAATAAAGCTCCAAAAAACAAGACCAATAGCATTGATACAAAAGCAAGAGCCACTGTCTGAGGAGGGGTAACATCTAAATGTGCCCTATCTAAATAATTTTGAATTTTCTTCCTGTCTTTTTCAGCAACCTTTATCTTAATTATATTCCCTAAAGACTTACATAAAGATTCATACCTAGAAAGTCTGGGCATCATTTCTTGTTTAAAACTGGTATATTCCTTACTAAAATTTTCCTTACTTTTACCGGGCTGTTTAGTTGTATCTACAGACTCTCCTAGTTTCTTCCCATATTTTTTATAGATATCTTCTAAATTTTTATCATCCATTTTCCTCTTTTTATATATATAACCCTTAATTTAAAAACTCTACTGTCCCCAAAAAAACAGTTCTTTAAGATAGATTATTAAAAAGTTAAATTGAATATTTGTTATATTTTAAGAAATTATATTTTGCTCTTTTTCAATTTTTTTGCTTCTTTATTTAACCATTCTTGCCATTCAGAAAAAACCCTGTCTTTAGTTGGTAGGCCTATCTCTTTTCTAACTTTGTCAGAAATTTCATGGAAAGCAATATTGGCCTTGCAATTAAATTTTGACTCCATGATATCGGGAATTTTCATCTTATTAGCCTTTTTAACTAACTCTTCTTTAACTTTAGCTCTCAGCTCTATATTTTCCCATACCGCATCCCAATCTCCTGCCCATCCTCTAACTCCTGAAGCTA
>PWGL01000046.1 GCA_003554465.1 Candidatus Pacearchaeota archaeon | reverse complement strand
GAAATAGAAGATGATAATTTTGCTAAAGGTTTATACCATGTTGATTTCTTGGAACCTGTTATAGATAATCTTAAAGACTTACATAGTGATAATGGCCAACCGAGTGCACAAGAATATTACGGAGCTATGTTGCCAAACATGGGAACTAGAGGCAGAAGCATGGCATATTCAAATATGGGTTCGACTTAATTTTTTACTATTTTTTTACTTATTTTTCTGTTAAATCATTGACTAATTTGTTCATTTTTTGAACAAATTTTTCAGCATTATCTTGCCACTGGTCAATTTTATCACCTTCTATATTGTTAATTTCGCCGTGAGAAATTTTTCTATGAAGTGTATAAATATGTCTAAACATTTTAACATATTTCATATTTAGGTTTTTAGTATCTACAAATGTCTCTTTCAACATTTTTGGTATATGTTCAGGACTTGGAGGTGTTCGACCAGCTGCCATAAGTGCTGCCTGAGCACCCTCTACCATTGCCCAGTATACTCCCTCAACACTACTTGCCTCCGACATCTTACTTCTAGCTATGTGACCAGGTATTCTTTCCAAGCAGTTATAAATTGCTTCAGGAGTAGATTTTATAGATCCTTTTTCTAAAAGAACTTTTAATGGATTAAAGAATCCTCCAAAGTCAATCATTGCCTGGCCAAACCTAAGCATATTATAAACAACAGGGTCTCCTCTCATTAAATCTTTCCACCACGTGGTAAGTTTTACAGTATTAACATGTAAATCGCGATGGTAAGGATTAGCTCTAATTATTTTTCCTAATTCTTCTCTGTACCATGCAACTAATTCTTGATCCCATTTAATTGAAGCATCATCAATTATTATTATAATATCTATATCAGAAGTACCTATAGAAGTATTCTTTGCTTGGCTACCAAATAAGACTACCGACTTAATTATTTTATCAAATTTTTGATAAACTTTAGTTCCAAAATCTTCGGCAATGTCTTTCTCATCCCTTAAATCTTGAACTTTTACCTCTTCTTTCCCTCCCCAGTTAGAATTTTTATGTTTGCTAGATTTATGGATTTTCAACCCTCTTTCTGACTTAAATTTTTGACCACAGATATTGCACTTAACCTGCCTCTTCCCTCTTTTTTTCTTTTTCACCATTTTTTCACTAACAATTATTTATATACTCTACTTTATAAACTTTATCAATTATTGCATCGGAGCTCCGCCCATTCTTGACTGTTTTCCACCTGCTTGCTGCCCTGGCATCTGGCCCCCTAATTCTGAAGGCATCCCAGAAAAACCACCTCCATAAGTAGTAAAATGTTGTTGGGGCAATATTTCCCCATATCCCGAAGAATAGCTAGCCTGAGTATTTACCATTTGATTCCAGTAAGGAGATTTCATAGGATATAAACCCGAACCCATAGCTTCAAGGCTTTCAGGGAAAGGTATGGTCCTAAAATGCTGGTACCAGTCAGCAGCCTCTATAATTTTTCTTGCATCCTTCCCTTTCTTCCCCATACTTTTCATAATTTCCTTAAAAGGAACGTTACCCATACCCATAGGTATTTCAGTGTGCTCCATGCCAAAATTATCAGATAGATGCATATGTTTAACAAAAGGCGCAACCTTTTTTGATTCCTCAGCAATATCTGACTTGTCATACCCATATTTCTTTAGCATGTTTATATGCCCAACGTCCCATGTAGCACCTATCAACTTTTCAGCTATTTTATCAGCTTTCTTTTTTGACATACCTTTCTCTTTTATAGCTTTATCACTAAATCTCTTTCTACTTTCTTCTACGACTTTTTTAATATCTTCTCCGGTATCTAGAGCTGTACCTGCGGGTGGATTTTCAATACTTATTGTAGGGGCTTTTTCACCAAACTTTTCATAAGCCTTAAATGCTGTATTTCCAAAAGTCTGAGAATCTTGTTCGGTTACAAATTCATTTAGTGGCTTAAATAGTTGTGGTCTCTTAACCTTTCCCAAGGTTCTAACACCTTTCTGAACCACTTCAGCAAACTTTTTCATTTTTTTTGGATCTTCTTCAAAATTTTCCCCTTCAGTCTTAACTAATGGCTCTATCTCTTTCCTATACCTATCTAATTTTTTCTTGTCTTCAGGATCGGCATGTTTATATACCTGATTAAATAACTGCCTTAATTGGTTATAGGAGTCTCTTAAAAAAATGCTACCGTGATCTAAAGCTCTAAACTTGTCTTCTATTCTCTGTTTACCTAACTTTGACATATCACCTTTTTCTACTAGCTTATTTAGAATCTCATCTCTATTTTCCTCTCCATAATTCTTTAGAATTGGGGGAACTTCTTTCTCATCTTTATGAATACCTGTGGCTCTTATGGCCTCCTCACCTCTTTGAGCATAAAAGTTTAAATTGTTCAATGTTTGGGTCCAAGCCCTTTTATTTAGTTCTGTAATCTCTTGTTCTGGCTTAAACTCTTGTCCTGCTTTCTCGGGAAAAACTTTTGGCTCTTTCCTTATAACTTGTGGTTTTCCTGTTGTGGTATCTACCGCAACTACCTGGGTATATTCCTCCCCTTCTTTAGTTTTCATTTTCTGAGCCCCGGTAGGTAGCTGATATGCCGGGTGGAAAGTTACAGGTATATTCCCTTGATCGCTAAGCTTACTTCCTCTCTCAACTGCAGACCAAATTTGTTTTTCAGCTTGCTCTCTTTGAGCTTCAGACCATCCGCCTTGCTGATTATATCCTGATGGCTCAACCATAGGTCCATGCAGGCTAGCATTACTTCCTGTCAATTTTGTTAGCCTGTTAATTTCCTTCAAATGTTGATCTGGTATAGACTCAAATACATTAGGTTGTATAGCTCCAACCTCTATTTTCTGAGCCCCGGTATTCAATTTATTAGCTGTCTCATTCAGCTGGTTAGCCGTTCTTGCATCAGTAGTCATACCAATTTTACCGGCGGGAACCCTATAACCAGTAAAAGTATCTCCATATTCTGTGTCAAGCGGATAATTTGTTCCAGGATAAAAATTTTCAGTAGCCATATTAACCTCTTTTATTTTTTAATCTACCTCTTTATATTTTATTAACTTATAATTAATTATAAACAGAACTTTAAATATTTAAGCATTATCTTTCAAATGGCAACCTTCTCTTTCTTGACTTTTCTTGAGATGACTCTATTTCTGGTTGGTAGTCTTTATCTTCCTCATCTATATTTCTCATTGAAGGTTCTTCGGTCCTAAAATTTGTCTCTCTACCTCCCGACTTTTCTCTTCCTAAGGTGGGGTTGGATGTATCTTGCATTCCCTGACTTCTCCTTGTATCTTCTTTTAATTCATAGCTCCTTTCACTATATTCTTGAAGATAATTCTCCCGACCACTTTCAGAATATAAATCCTGAGATTCGTTATCGCTCTCACCTCTTTCCGGAATAAAATCCCCTACATTCTCTTCTAAAGATATATTATTTGTGGGATTTATAGTGGGGGTATTACTTTTATTATGGGTAAACAAGTCACTAAATCCACTAGATATAAATTGAATTTCTCCTATATTGTCTTTTTCTTTTGGTTTATCTTCTTCACTTCCTTCTTCTTCAACTTCCTTAAAATTTTTATTAACACTTTCTTTAATAATTCTCTTTATCTCTTTCTGGCCATCTTTTCCGGAGCCATTTTCTTTTTCATTTGTCATCTTAACAAGTTTATTAGGCATATATTAATCCATACAAAATTATCTTGGGTGATCTGTATTCCAAAACTCGGCTGGCGGAGGTGTCATCATCCCGTGGGCTTTCTTATATTTATCATATACACTAAAACAGCTATCTTTAGCATCTACTTTCGCGTACTCTCTAACTATCTTTTCTTCATAACTATCTTTCTTCACATCTTCAATTTTTTTCACATCTTCATCATCACCTTTATCTTTCTTCTTCGGCTTTTTATTATGCAACCCCAAAAGAGCTGAGAAAGGATTGACACCTTTTTCATTATCTCCTTCCTCCTCTTCATGATTACCTTCTAAAAAATGATCTATATCTTCCTTTATCTGTCCCAATGAATCTTCTGTGACACCTTTCACTAATTTTAAGGATTCTTTCACATCTTTATCCTCTATTCTTTGTTTAAGCATATTTATCTCCCCCTCATTCAAAACATAGCTTTTAAAATCCATCTCAACTCTCCCTCCGAATGTGTAATGGCCACCTTCTTTTTGTTGTATTCTTTGAGGTATACCCCTAAAAAATAATTCTACCAAAACACATGCATAATATTTCCTTATTTTTCCTTTTTCAACCCTGTCACGAAATTTTTCCGGAAGTTCTTCGTTAATTGCTGCTTCTTCAACATCTATTTCTTCCTTACCAAATAAAGTTAACTCAAAAATTGTGGTATTAAATGCATTAACTGAATCTGGTTTTTTTCCTAATTCTTCACTCTGTTCAAGTCTGTTTGCAGCATTTAAATATGGTCTGGCCCATTTAGTATATAATTTTAAGGCATCAACCTGACTTTTCAAATATCTTTTTTCAACCTGGAACCTTTTTTTCAGCTCTTTTTCTGACCTCTCCTTCCATTTAAAAAAGTCGCTAACTCTTGCCTTTAAAATTCTCTTAATTCTGTCATTTAAATCCATATTTTCTATCTCTTTTGGAGATTTAGCCGACATGAATGCATCTCTCAAAGTAACAAATTGCAGCTGTTGCGCCATCATATTTATGGATCCCCCCCCTTTTTGAGAGTCAACATTATCTATCCAAATCTGTTTCAATGCCAATGTCCCTCCTTCAGCTTTGTTATCATCTTTGCTTTTTGCATCTTCATAATGTTCTAATCTCATCTCGAAATCTTTTAAGTCATAAATTAAGTTCAAAACACTTTTTACGACTTCATTGCATCTGCCAAGTATTTTAGTGGCTTTTTCCTGCATTCTGGTAGCCTTTCCCATTTGCTCACTAAAATGACCTCCCGCAGGACTAGATGTAAAGTTATCTGTCAGTTTATCAACATCTCCTATGGAATCATTCATAAAATCTAAAATCCAGTAATATACCGGTTCTAGTGTTTCAGTAGAAGAATCATAAACTATAGTAAAATCTGAGAGTGGCTGTGGCTTCGCCTCTTGCATAGCTTTTTCAAACCCTTCACCCTCTTTTAGTTTGATAAGCTTTTTCTTTTCTTTTGGCGTTTCCCCGTGATACTCTCCTGGATTGATAGTAGCAATTATTTTATCTATATCGTCTGCAGCAGTCATTTTTATACCCTCTTTATTAAATTTTAAAATGAATGCAACTTTTTAAATCCTACGTAAATTTAGACAGGTATATATTTAAATATTATTTGAGAAATACCATAAAATTTAAACTTTAAGTATATGTGAGAGTTTACAAACATAGAAAACCGGCTATCTATTATTAGATTTGAAACTTGTTAAAAATGATTAACTTTATAAAATTCATATATTATAAATAAATATGTGGCCTTTTAAAAATAAAAAAAAGATTGTAGACTTAAGTGGGATGAAAGTCAGGAAATCTAGAAATTCTAGTGAAAGTGGATGTACCTCTAAAGAAGGATATGCAGACTTAACTTCAGAATCTTCAAAAAAAGATTCTTCTGAAAGTTCTCAATCTGATTCTTCTTCGGCCCTTGGTTTTTTAGGTTCCATGGCCTCTTCATCTAAAACTTCAACAAGTTCTTCATCTGCAGGAAACACAGGCCAAATCTCATCTCTAGATTTTAAAGATTTAAATAGGAAGATAGATGATTTGGAATTTAAGATAGGTAGTCTCTCTAAGAGAATACATTCAATTAAAGATAGGTTAGATTTAGTAGAGAAAAAAATAGATAGGTGAATATAATGAAAATAAAAATTAAAGAGCTGACTGGAATAATTGCCCTTATAACAGGATTTATAATTTTCATGACAGGTTCTTCAGGAATCACAGGCATGACTGTATTAAGTTTGGAAGGGGGAAAGGATTATTTTTTCCCAACAATAGGATTTATAATTATGGCGGTAGGAATAGGTTTACTAGTATCAAGATCCAGAAATTATGCAAATCAAGATAGTTAAAGGTATGAACTATTTTCAGGGAAACGTTTATTAATATACTTTTTATTTTTCTAGTATGGAAAAAGAAATACTTGAAGCGAAATTTAAAGAGAAAGCTTTTGTTTATGGGCTAAAAAATGCCGTTGAACATAAAGGCCAAGCTAAGCCGGGAAAAGTTTTAAACTCACTATTTGAAGAAGGTCTAGAAAAACAAGATATAAAGAAAGTTATGCCTATGATAAAAGAACAAGTAAAACAAGTTAACTCTTACTCTTTAGAAAAACAAAATAAGCTATTGGAAGAAAGATCTGATGAAATTCAAGAGAGAGAAGTTAGGGAAGGCCTAAAAGAATTACCCAATGTTGATGAGGGGGATCAGGTGGTTTTAAGACTAGCCCCTTTTCCATCAGGAGCTCTACATATAGGTAATATGAAAGCTTACTTATTGAATGCAATTTATGCCGAGAGATATGGCGGAAAATTGAGATTAATTATTGATGACACAATAGGGAGCGAGCAAAAACCTATTGTGGAAGAAGCATATAAACTTATACCTCAGGGATTTAAATGGCTAAAAGTAAATTATTCTTCTCCCATAGTGTATAAAAGCGATAGATTAAAAATATATTATAGGTATGCTAAAAAGTTAATAGAGAAAGGCAACGCCTATGTATGTTCGTGTAATCAGGAAAAGTTGAAAATAAATAGGGAAAAAGGAATAGAGTGTGGCTGTAGGCAATATTCTATAGAGAAGCAACTAGAGAGATGGAAAAAAATGTTTAAAGGTAAGCCAGGAGAATATGTTCTTAGGATAAAGACCAATATGAAAGACAAAGACCCAGCATTTAGAGACAGAATTTTGTTTAGAATTAGCGATAGAGAACATACAAGGGTTGGGAAAAAATATGATGTTTGGCCATTACTTGAATTTTCATGGGCCATTGATGACCATTTATTGAAAATAACCCATATAATAAGAGGGAAAGATTTGAAAATAGAGTCAAGGATGGAAAAATTCATTTGGGACTGCTTTGGATGGGAGCACCCGGAAATAATTCATATGGGAATGGTCAGACTAGAGGGGGTAGGGGCAAAAATAAGTAAAAGTAAGGCACAAAAAGAGGTTAAATCTGGAAAATTTATAGGTTGGGACGACCCGAGAACATGGTCTATACAGTCTTTAAAAAGAAGAGGTTTTGATCCCGTTGCAATAAGAAGATTTGTTAAAAATTTAGGGCTAACAAAAAAAGATATAGTTGTTCCTATAGATAAATTATATGCTGAAAATAGGAAAGAAATTGATAATAGGGCTAAAAGATTCTCGTTTGTGACAAAACCTAAAAAAACAGAAATAAAAGACAGACCCGAGATAAAGAAAATAAATGTTAGGGTTCATCCCGAGAAAAAAGAAGAAAGGGAAAAGAAGGTAAGCGACAAAATTTTTATTTCTGAAGAAGATTATGAAAAATTTACGGGAAAAGAGATTAGATTGATGGAACTGTTTAATGTTAAACTAAGCGAAAATACTAAATTTACGGGAAAAGAGAATAAAGATATTCCTAAAATTCAATGGGTTTCGGATTTTGAAAATACGAGAATTTTAATGCCAGACGGTAAATGGGTTAGTGGTGTCGCGGAGAAAGCTATAGAGAATTTAAAAGAAGGTGAGGTTGTGCAATTTAAGAGATTTGGTTTTTGTATGTTCGATAATATTAATGAAACCGGAGAATATGAGTTTTGGTTCACACACAGTTAAATTTATAAAGAATCTCCAACTTTAGATACCAAGAATTAATTAAGTAAAATGAAAGGAGGTAATATGTTTAATAAAAAAGGAATTTCTGCAGTAGTAGTTACTATATTGATAGTCGTTATAGGTATTGGTGCTGTAGGTCTTTTATACCAGTTCCTTATAGAGCCTATAATGGAAGATCAAGCAGACAGAGGGCGAAGAGAAACTGAATGCATGGAAATATCATTAGAAATCCTGAGCGTTAATGAAACTTCAGAAGATCTTAGGTTACGTAGGGGTAGG
>PWGL01000058.1 GCA_003554465.1 Candidatus Pacearchaeota archaeon | reverse complement strand
GGTTAGAGCGTACGCCTGATAAGCGTAAGGCAGATGGTTCAAGTCCATCCAGACCTACCAACAATGGGGGCATAGCTCAAGTGGCAAGAGCACTAGCCTTTTAAGCTAGGTGTCGTGGGTTCAAGTCCCACCGGGCCCATTTTAATCTAGAATTAAGATTTTTACTGCTAATTTCAAATTAGATTGATTAGTTACTACATACAAGATATACCGAAAGGTTTAAAAACCTAATTTTGCTTTCTTTTAATATCTTTAAATTGTATTTATAATTATGCAATTAAATCCCAAAAATAAAAAAACAATGCACAAATTACAGCCAAAACATTCTAAATTAAGTCAAGAAGAAGCTGAGCAGCTTTTGGAAAAATACAATATATCTTTATCTCAATTACCAAAAATCGATAAAAAAGATTCTGCTCTTCCTGAAGACTGTAAAATCGGAGAAATAATTAAAGTTGAAAGGGAAGATGGGCCTTATTATAGGGTAGTCATTTAAAATTATATTAGGAAAATCTAAGAATGTCTAAAAAAGATAATCACTGAATAGTAAAAAAGTATTTGAAAGACCATAGCTTAGTTGAGAGTAATATTACTTCTTATAATTACTTTATTAAGGAAAGATTGCAGAAAATTGTTGACGACTTAAATAAAGATATAACTCATGATGAATTTGAAATAAATTTAGGAAATATAAGGGTTGACAAACCAAATATAATTGAGGCTGATGGATCTTCATCATTAGTCACCCCGTCAGAGGCCAGATTGAGAAACTTAAATTATACTGCTCCTATATATTTAGAAATTAATGTTAAAAGAGGGGAGTATAGTGAAAGCGAGGAAGTTGAAATAGGAAGGCTTCCTGTTATGGTCGGAAGTGAAATTTGTAGCACTCACGGTATGGATGAGGAAGAAAAAAAAGAACATTATATCGATCCTAGAGATAAGGGTGGATATTTCATAATTAATGGTAATGAAAGAAGTATGATTCTTATGGAAGACTTAGCTGCAAACCAGCCATTTATAGAAGAAAAGAAAGGAGATCTTTTATTAAGAATATTTTCTGCTAAAGGTGCATATAGGATACCTATTTCTATAAACGAGAATAAGAACGGAATAATTCAGATTACATTCTCTAGATTTAGAGATATACCCGCTATATTGCTTCTAAAAGCATTAGGACTTGAAAAAGAAAGTGACATGTCAAAATATATTGATAAAGAGACCGATTCTCTTATTGTTAACTTATATGAATATACAGATATAGGTTCTGAAGAAGAAGCAAAAGAAAAACTTGCCAATATTGCTAATTTGCATGGAACAATGAAAGAAAAATTAGATAGGGTAGAAAATAGGATAGATAATTATTTCATGCCCCATATAGGGATGGGGAAAGAGAGAAGGATGGAGAAAGCAATAACCTTATGCAAACTTATCAAACAATTTTTAATTGCGAAAGAAGACAAATCATTATATACAGATAAGGACCATTATGCAAATAAAAGAGTAAAGATGTCCGGAGACTTACTTTCAGATTTAGTTAGAGTTAACTTAAATATTTTAGTTAGAGATATTCAATATTCTTTAGGAAAAACTTTGAAAAGAAACAAATATTACTCCCTAAAGACTGTGGCAAAATCAACATTATTTTCCCATAGAGTTAAATCTGCTATGGCTACTGGGAATTGGATTGGCCAAAGAACAGGGGTGACCCAAAATATGGATAAAACAAATTATTTGTCTATCCTGTCTGAACTGCAAAGAGTCACTAGTGTTCTGCCGGGTCAGATAGCCAACTTTATGGCTAGAACCCTGCACCCCACACACTATGGTAGATTCTGCCCTATAGAAACACCAGAAGGGACAGAAATTGGCCTAAGAAAAAATTTATCTTTGATGGCCAGAATATCCACAGATGTTAAATTAGATGAAAATAAATTTTTAGAAAAGCTTGTAAATTTAAGCATGGAAAAACATACCGCTGAGCAAAACCAATATGATGTTTTTTTCAACGGGAGATTTATCGGTTCTGTAGATAATGGTGAAGAATTCTCTAAAAAGATTAAAGATGAAAGAAGAAATAATAATTTCCCAAAAGAGATGAGTGTAAATCTTGATGATGTTACTGAAACTGTTAATCTTAGTACAGAGGTAGGTAGAGTGTTGAGGCCTTTGATAGTCGTAGAAAATGGAGAGAAGAAGTTGAGTAAAGAATATTTAGAAAAGTTAGAAAAAGATGAAGTTAGCTGGAGCAATTTAATTGAAGAAGGTATTATCGAATATATTGACGCGGCAGAAGAGGAAAATTCATTAGTTGCTCAAAAGGAATAAGAAATTAGTGATGAGCATACGCATATGGAGGTAGATCCAATGGCTTTCCTTGGAACTGTAACTTCATTAGTTGCCTATGCAGATCATGACCATCCTCCGAGATTATTAAGAGGTAGTAAAACTTTCAAGCAAGGGCTAGGGGTTTATGCAACTAATTTCCCTGTTAGATTAGATACAGATGTCTCTTTATTACACTATCCTCAAAAGCCTCTCGTTAAAAGTTTTGTTTATGACACCCTAAACATACATCCCGTGGGTCAGAATATGGTTGTAGCTTTAATGACTTATGAAGGTTACAATATAGAAGATGCTATAATAATGAATAAAGGATCTGTAGATAGGGGTTTAGCTAGGTCAACATATTTTAGGCCTTACTCTGCTACAGAATTAAGATATGCAGGTAGCTTAAAAGATGATATAGGTATTCCTGAAAAAGATGTTTCAGGTTACAGAACAGAAGAAATGTATAAAAATTTGGAAGATGATGGTGTTGTATATCCTGAAGCAGATATGAAAGAAGACGATGTCATTATCGGAAAGTCGAGCCCTCCAAAATTCTTATCTGAGGCAAGAGAATTAGCAGTGAAATCAAGAAAAGAAACTAGCGAAAGTATGAGACAAGGAGAGGATGGAGTAGTTGACGGTGTTTTTGTTACTACAGATAGAGAAGGCGATAAAATAGTTCATGTTAGAACAAGAGATGAAAGAATTCCTGAACTAGGTGATAAATTTTCTGCACCTCATGGACAGAAAGGAATTGTGGGAATGATTGTCCCTGAAGAAGATATTCCTTTTACTAATAGGGGTATTAAACCCGATCTTATTTTTAATCCTCATGGTATCCCTTCTAGAATGTCTATGGGTTATTTATTAGAGTTGCTAGGTGGAAAAGTTGGAGGGGTAAGAGGAAAGGAAATTGATGGTACACCTTTTTCTGGCGAAAAATTAGAAGATTTAGAAAAAGATTTGAAAAAATACGGGTTTAGGTATGATGGTAAAGAGACAATGTATGACCCTATAAATGGAAAAAGAATGAAAGCAAAAATCTTTGTTGGAAATATGTATTATATTAAATTGAAATATATGGTCGCTAACAAAATACATGCCAGGGCTTCAGGTAAGGTCCAGTTGTTGACAAGACAGCCAATTGAGGGAAGAGCAAGAGGTGGAGCATTAAGATTAGGAGAGATGGAGCAACAGGCATTGGTAGCTCATGGAGCATCACTATTATTGAAAGAAAGATATGATTCTGACAATGTAGTTATTGATGTTTGCCAGGAATGTGGGGCTATAGCTGTTAAAAATCATATGAAAAATAAAATAGAATGTCCTATATGTAGTAGTGACAATACTGATATTGTAGAAATAAGTTATGCATTTAAGTTATTGCTTGAAGAGTTGCAAGGAATGCATATTTTCTCAACAATGAGTTTAAAAAATAAATATGGAAATTAATACAAATGGAAGCTAAAAAAATATTGAGAAAAGAAGTGAGGTCATTATTCCTAAAACTATTGAGTCCTCAGGAAATAAAAAGTTTGTCCACAGTAAAGATAGTTACACCCGAACTTTATGATGTTGATGGTTATCCTGTAGATGGTGGCCTTATGGATTTGAGAATGGGAGTTATAGAACCAGGTATGAGATGTAGAGATTGTGGAGGGACTCTTAAAGAATGTATGGGTCACCCCGGAAGAATAGATTTGTCAAGACCTGTTATTCATGTCAAATATGCCAAGTTAGTTAAAATGTTATTAAAATGTTTTTGTCAAGAGTGCGGAAAGTTTTTGATGGACGAAAAAGAAAAAGATAGGTATAGGGGAAAGGAAGTTAAAAAGAAGATTAAAAAAGCTAGAGACTCAAAAGAATGTCCTTATTGTGAAACAAAGCAAGGCAAAATTAAGTTAGAAACACCAGTTACTTTTTTAGATGATGACAAAAGAATTTTTCCTAATGAAATCAGAGACAGATTGGCTAGAATACCTGATGACCAGTTAAGATTAGTTAATATAAATCCAAAAACTACAAGGCCTGAGTGGGCAATTATTTCTAGTTTAATTGTTCCCCCGGTTACTGTTAGACCTTCAATAACATTAGAAAGTGGAGAGAGAAGTGAAGATGACTTAACACACAAATTAGGTGACATAATAAGAGCTAATCAGAGATTGTGGGAAAATTTGAATGCCGGAGCTCCAGAAGTTATAGTTGAAGATTTATGGGATTTGTTACAGTATCACGTTGTAACTTTCTTTGATAACACTAAAAGCAATGTCCCCCCTGCCAGACATAGATCTGGTCAGCCTCTGAAGACAATAACTGATAGAATTAAGGGTAAAAATGGAAGAATTAGGCATAATCTTACAGGTAAGAGAGTTAATTATTCTAGTCGTTCAGTTATTAGTCCAGACCCATCACTAGATATTAATGAAGTGGGAGTACCATATGAGATAGCTAAAATAATAACTTCTTACGAGAGAGTTACTGAATTAAATATTGATAGAATTAAAGAATTAATTAAAGATTTCGATACTTATCCCGGAGCTAACTATATTAAAAGGCCTGACGGAAAGAGGAAAAGAATAACTGAGGAGTTGAAAGAAGAAATATTAGAAGAAATAGAGCCGGGTTATTCTGTAGATAGACATTTACAAGACGGAGATGTTGTTTTATTTAATAGACATCCTTCACTTCACAAACAGTCTTTAATGGCTCACTTTGTTAGAGTTTTGCCTGCAAAAACATTTAGGCTACACCCTGCTACATGTCCACCATATAATGCGGATTTTGATGGTGATGAGATGAATGTTCACGGTCCTCAAAATGAGGAAGCTAGATCAGAGGCAATGACACTATTGAATGTTAATAAAAATTTGATGGCTTCAAAAAACAATACTAACTGGATAGGTTGTATTCGTGACCCTATTACAGGTAATTTCTTATTAAGTAAAAGTGGCCTAGATAAAAATTTTGCCTCCCAAGCCCTATATGGTTCAGGGGTTGAAAGCAATTTTAAGAAAGAATATGTAAGTGGTAAGGATGTTTTTTCAGAAATACTTCCCGATATTGATTTTGAAACTAAAACTAAGTCGTGTTTAGGTCAAGACTGTCCTAACTATAAAGATTGTAAGAAAGAAGACTGTTCTTATGATGCCTATCTGAAGATTAAAAATGGAGAAGTCAAAAGTGGGGTGATAGATGAAAATTCTATTGGTGACGAAGATGGGGATTTGATTAAGGCAATAGATAGAGAAAAAGGCGAAGATGTTGCCGTAGATTTTGTAACTAAGGCTTTTTCTTTAGGAACAAATATTACTTCGAGAAAAGGTTTCTCTTTTTCTATACCTGATTTACAGGTCAATGAAAATGCGGAAAAAGAAACTGAAAAAATAATAAAAAAAGCAGAGAGTGCTACTAATGAAGTTGTCAAAGATTATGAGGAAGGAAATCTTGAGTTAATACCAGGACGTAGTTTAGAAGAAAGTAGAGAAATTAAAATTTTGCAAGCTCTTAACGGTGTGAGAACAGAAATTGGAAAAATTATTAGGTCTGAGTTGAAAGAAGACAACCCTATAAATAGTATGATAGTTTCTGGAGCTAGAGGAAATATTCTTAATATAACTCAGGCTTCATGCAATGTTGGTCAGCAGGCATTATGGGGTGGAAGGGTTGATATTGGTTATAATGATAGGACGTTATCTACTTTTAAAAAGAAAGATTTATCTCCAAAATCTAGGGGTTTTATTAAAAACTCTTACCTTGGAGGTTTAGAGCCTTATGAATTTTTCTTTGGTTCTATGACTGGTAGAGATTCACTTATGGATACTGCACTAAGAACTCCTAAATCTGGTTACCTTTTTAGAAGATTATCTAATGCTTTACAAGATTTGAAAGTAGAATATGATGGTACATTAAGAGATGCCTCTAAAAAAATAGTCCAGTATAAATATGGTGGTGATGGAAAATCTGTAGAATTACTTCATAAAGATGGAGATATTCCTCCTGGAGAGGCGGCAGGAATAATAACTGCTCAGTCTTTTGGTGAGCCTTCCACACAGATGGCATTGAATGTTTTCCATTTTGCAGGTGTACAAGAAATGCAGATTACCCAGGGTCTTCCTAGATTAATTGAGATTTTTGACGCAAGAAAGTCTCCATCCACACCCATGATGGAAATCCATGTTGAATCTAAATATAATAACAAAGATGATGCAAAGGAAATTGCAGAAAAAATTAAAGAAGTTAAGTTTCAAGATATAGTTTCTGAAATTAAAATTAACTTTTCAGATAAGAGAATAGAGGCAACTGTTGATGAAGATTCTCTAAAAAGAACTCATATGTCTATGAAAGAATTAATTGAAAGATTAAAAGAAAAGAAAGTTGATGTTAAATATAGAGATAATAAAGTTTATACAGATAACAAAAAGTTAGGATATAAGGAATTATATAAGATGAAAGAAAAGATGAAAGAAATGATTATCTCAGGTGTTAAGGGTCTTGAGCAAGTTTTAGTTGTTAAAAGGGATAGAGAGTATATCATACTGGCTGCAGGAAGTAATTTGAAAGAGGTATTTAAGATTGAGGGTGTAAGCACTCAGAAAACTACTACTAATGACCTTCACGAAACTGCCGGCGTTTTGGGTATAGAGGCAGCAAGGACAACAGTAATTAATGAAGTTAAGAAGGTTCTAAATCAACAAGGTATGGATATTAACGACAGGCATGTTAAACTTATTGCCGACTCAATGACTTATAAAGGGGCAGTTAATGGTGCTACTAGAATAGGTATAATCAGTGAGAAATCTTCGGTTCTCGCAAGGTCTGCATTTGAAACCCCTATAAGACAGTTTGTGGGTGCTTCTGTAAGAGGTGATGAGGATAAATTAGCTTCTGTAGTTGAAAATATAATATTAAATCAGCCAGTTCCTGTAGGGACGGGTCTTCCTGGGCTAATGGTAGAAGTTACCGGTTCTTTAGTAAGTGATAATGACAAAGGAAAAAAAGATGAAGTTAAAAGTGATGAAGAATAAAAATGGTAAAAGGGTGATATTATGAAAAGTATAAATATGGAGTTTATAAGGTACTTAAATCTTTTTGAACAAACTACAGGTATTGAAACTAAATATTGTTTCTTTTATAACAATCAATTAATTTTTGTGGTTAAGAATAAATTAGTTTCCAAGGCTATTGGTCAGGGTGGAAAAAATGTTAAAAAAATGATGAAAATTTTGAAAAAGAAAGTTAAAATTGTGCCAAATCCAAAAAATAATAGCGAGACAGAAATTAGAAAATTTATAAGTAAGATTATAGAACCTAAACAATTTAAGGATTTGACTATAGATAAAAATAATAAAGAATTAATAATTAGTGCTGACAAGAGGAATAAGGCTGCATTGATTGGAAGAGAAAAGAAAAGAAGAGAGGAGTTAAGTAACATAACAGGAAATTTATTTGATATGAGTGTTAAAATTACATAGTTAAATATATCTTAAGTTCTACGTTAAAATTTATATTTTATGGGTTTTTAACCAATAGTTTTTTAAATTCGATACTAGTTGTTAATAATAAGCTTTTTAAACTCTAATATTTCTGAATAATTAGAGAAGGAAAGATTGATAAAAATGGGATTGACGAATGCTAGGAAGTTTGAAAAAAATAGAAAGAAATATAGGTGGAGGAAGAGGAAATATAAGGCGAGGAAGCTTAAGCTTAAACAGAAGTCTGACCCATTAGAGGGAAAACATCAGGCAAGAGGGTTAGTTATTGAAAAAGTCCAAAGAGAGGCTAAGCAGCCTAATTCTGCTATGAGAAAATGTGCTAGAGTTCAGCTGATGAAAAATAGTAAGATGACCACTGCTTTTATTCCTGGAAACGAAGGTGAGAAGTTTATTAATGAGCATGACGAAGTAACTATTGAATCGATAGGTGGGAAACAAGGTGGTTCAAAAGGGGACATTCCTGGAATTAAATATAAAGTTATAAAGGTTAATGGCCAGCCATTAAAAAGGCTTGTTGAAGGAAAAATTGAGAAAGGTAGAAGATGAAATTGTTAGATAGATATGAAACTGAAAATATAAAAATTAAAGATGAGGGATTGAAGAGTTACATTAGTTTAAAAGGAAATTTAGTCCCAAAGTCAAGAGGTAGAAAAACTGATAGGTTCGATAAAGCTG